>JAGBYV010000057.1 GCA_017628595.1 Alistipes sp. | reverse complement strand
TCGGTAGCGTCCTCAGCCAAGCCACGGGGCTTACCCTCCTCCTCAGCGTAGAAACGCAGGTTCTCCAAAAGCATTACCTCACCGCTCTTCAAAGCAGCAGCCATCTCAGCAGCCTTCTCGCCCATGCAGTCGCCAGCGAACTTAACCTCAACGCCCAGACGAGCCTCGATAGCGGGAACGATCTGCTCCAATGAGAACTTGGGATCGGGATTCTTCTTTGGACGACCGAGGTGTGACATCAGGATCACAGCACCGCCCTTCTCCAGCACCTTCTTGATGGTGGGGATTGCAGCACGGATACGAGTGTCGTCGGTTACCTGACCCTCGCCGTTGAGGGGTACATTGAAATCAACGCGGATGATTGCACGCTTACCAGTGAAATCGTAGTTGTCAATTGCGAACATAGTGTTTAAGTTTTATAAAGTTTAATGTTTATGAAATTTCTTTGCAGAATACGGGCAAATATACTTAAAATTTCAATACGTTAGAACGCCATTTCGCGCTTTTATTTCAAAATGTGGTGATTAACCCCATTTTTTCAGATTTCTTGCTTGTAGCGCAATATGCTCTATAGAACATGCAGATTCCGTGATACGACATTTTGGAGGGTATTTTCGCCACAAAATGGCCTGTTTCGTCACCTTGAAACCGTCTTTCATACCTTTTCGGGGTGCTTAACCACATAAATTTTGCGGTTCAGAAAAAAAATTTGACTTTTGCATCCGTAATCCGTTTCGGCGGAGTGACAGCAAAAACTCAAAAAACCAATATTAACAACAGCGCCCAGTCGCAAGCAATCAAGGCCGGGCGTTAAAACAAAGAATTATGAAATTTTTAGAAAAATTGCTTCTTGCCCTGTTGGGCGCGACAATCTGCCACACCGCAGTATTTGCTGGTGGCCCCATGACTAACACAAACCAGAGTGCAGCGTTCCTGCGTAGCGTAGCTCGCGGTACATCACTCCAGTCAGATGCTGTTTACTTCAACCCCGCGGGTGTGGTATTTATGGATAACGGTTTCCACATTGGTATCAACGACCAGATGGCTAAGCAGACCCGTACAACATCTTCAAGCCTCGTAATGGGCAACAACCTCCCTGGTGGTTTCTCTGAGACTGAGTTCCAGGGTTCAGTATTCTCACCCCTCGTTCCCAGCGTTCACTTCGCGTGGAAGCACAACCGTATCGCCCTTATGGCAGGTATGGGTGTAAATGGTGGTGGTGGTACCATCAAGTATGACAACGGTCTTGCATCGTTCGAGCGTATCGTTTCATCATTCCCCACATTGCTTACAGCCAATGGTCTTCCCACAACAGCTTACAGCCGTGACCTCTTCCTCGAGGGTTCGTCAATGACGCTTGCCTTCAACTTCGGTGCAGCATTCCGCATCACCGACTGGTTGTCAGTTGCTGCTATGGTTCGTTACAGCTCATCTAACAACTCATATAAGGCTGGCCTGAGCAACATGATGCTCAACCCTGCTCACCCCCTTTTGAACCCCACATCACAGATGGTGTCGGCTGGTCAGTTGCTCACCTCTATCAACATGGCGCAGTACGCTGCATTGGTAGATCAGCAGCTCGACGTTAAGCAGAAGGGCTCATCATTCAGCCCCGTATTGGCCTTGTCTTTCCACAAGGGCAAGTGGGATGCATCAGTAAAGTATGAGTTTGAGATGCGTACCGAGCTCGAGAACGAGACATCGAAGGATATCAACCTCGGCACTGGCGGCATGTTCCCCAATGGCGCAAAGGTTAAGGCTGAGACTCCTGCCCTGCTGGCAGTTGCTGTTAGCCGTCACTTCGGTCCCGTTAAGGTTACAGCCGAGTGGCACGAGTTCTTCGACAAGAACGCTGAGAACTCATTCTCTAACGTGATCACAGGCAACACTACCGAGTATTTGCTCGGCGCTGAGTGGCAGATCACCGACAAGTGGCTGGTGTCAGCTGGTGCACAGTACACAGCTCTTGATATGGATCCCGCCAAGTACTCTGACATGAACTTCTCATGCCCCTCAGTATCTGTAGGTCTTGGTTTTATGTACAGCTTCAGCGAGAAGATCGGTCTTAACTTCGGTGTTATGCCTACATTCTACCAGGATGTTACAAGCACTGGCGTTCACTCATTCGGTGGCATGAACCTCGGTCAGTACACCGACGTATTCAGCCGTACCTCAATCGCTTGCGGTCTGGGTCTGGATATTAAGCTTGGCCGATAGTTTAAGTCTGCGTCGAAAAACGCAACTTCTTAATGTAGAAAAAAAGCCTGCACTTGTAAGCAGGACGTAGATAAGCCGTTGCCTTTCGGTTGGGGAGCAACGACCCCGGCCGAAGGCTGGCAATGGCGACACACGAGCAATCGTGTTCATCGCAGAGGGCAGGGCGCAGGCACGGCGCCAACGCGGATGAACGACGTGACAATCTGAATAAACGCGACGATTCGGATTGACACGAAACTTCGGAAACGTTTTAAGTGCACAGCGCACTGCACCCGCGCGATTGAAGTGGGCGAAATATATTGAATCGTCCCGCTAATCCCTATGAAGAAAATACTCTTTTTGTAGAATATGGTTTTTTGATTGCTGGTCGGCTGCGCCCCCCGTGACGCAGCCGTTTTTTATTTTTCTGCATACCCGCGAATATCCATATTTTGCTAAATCACTCAAAACTATAATAGTAAAATTTGCGGCTGAATATTTATCGAATGAAATTTATTTTCATTCGCATAAATATGTTATATGTAAGTTTTTCATTGAAAAACCTCTATTTTTCATTTAAATTGTTAAAAAACAGGATAAAAACGGTTAATAATTTTATACATTTGTAACAAGAGTCCAAAAAAGTGCCACATACGCCCCTATCGTATTTGGTACAATGTGTGGACTTACATAGTTTCGAGTGAGCTACAACGACGAAATCAATCCCTATAATCCTTATAAATTTTAAGCTCATGAAAAGACTATTAATTAATGTTTGTGCAGTGTCCGTTTTGACGTCATGCATCAAACTGGCGGATTTAGAATCCGTCGGCGGGGCACAGCAGGCCCGTGAAACCTTCATGGAAAAATTCCCAACCGCAGTCATTGACGGTTGGGGCAGTCGATTAGGTTATTTTGTTGCCGATTTTACTATCGGCGCAGTTGATGAAGGGGGCCTTGACACTAATTGTGTAGCGTGGTTTGACGAGAATGGCAAGTGGTATCTTACCGAGAGTAGCATGCCTTATGCCGATCTGCCTCAGACCGTTCTTTCGGCCTTTGAAAAAGGTGAGTTCAGAGATTGCACCGTCAAAGAGGTGTATTGTCTCGACACCCCCGAGCGCGTGGAGTATGCCATGCTCATCGAGGGCAATGTTTATGGTTACGCGCAGAGCGCCTACATCTACTACCGCGAGTCGGGAGTGATGCACATAAGCATTGTAAACCCCCGTGCTGATTACACTTACGGCGACTACATTCTGTCACCGATCTGTCATCGCAACGAGGGTGATTCAACAGTTGATGGCGGGCTGCCGAGCTGATTAGTATAATCCTCGCAGCATGAGTTCGAAGTAGATGGGCTTGAGTCCATATACCTTCAGAAGCCAGGCCACCCATTGCTCGCGCGACATGTCCAGAAGCGTGAGCGGGAATGTGATCTGAGGCTTCTTCTCGTAGTCGAACTCGCACATCAGCACTTTACCGTATTCGGTAACAATTGGACATGCGGCGTATCCGTTGTATTTTACTTCGGGTGCGCCGCCTTCCATTATCGCGACCAGGTTGGCCGTAGCCACGGGCAGCTGCTTGCGGATTGCCGCCGATGTCTTCGATGTGGGTATGCCTGCGCAGTCGCCAAGACATATGATGTTCGAATAGGTCTTGTGCACCAGCGTCTCCTTGTCGGCCATAGCCCAGCCGTCGGCAGCCAGGTTGCCCTCCGTCCAGCTCAAGCCCGACTCACGCACAAAGTCAGGCGCACACTGCGGCACGAGGAAGTGCATGAAGTCGTACTCGGCAACAATCTTCTTTACGCTCTCGGTGCCGTCGGCGAGCGTTATGGTCTGATCGAAGTAAGCCTTCTTGTCGTGCGTATCTATGGCACGCAGCTTACAACGCATATCTACAGGTATATTTCTTTCGCGATAGATCTCCTCCAGACGAGGTGTGAAGTGAGGCACATCGTAGAGCTGCTTGCTACCCGTGTAGTAGTGCATATCGATGCGGTCGGTCGTGCCCTCCTTGCGGGCGTTGTCCCACGTGAGCAGCGATATCTTCTTGGGTGCGCCACCGCACTTATGCTTGGTGTAGGTGTCGCAGAATACGCCACGACCACCCTTGCGGGCAAACTCCTGCATCGCCGGCCATGTGAGCTGCGCTCCGCGCCAGTCGTAGATGGTGTGGGCGTTGCCCTGACCTATGGTCTTGTATGTTATACCCTCGATGCGATCCCAATCATACTTCACTCCGGGTGCCAGCACCATGAAGTCGTAGTCGATGGAGCCGTTGTGGGCAGTATCCACCTTGTTCTGGGTGGGGTGTACCAGAGTCACCACATCCTTGATCCACCTCACACCCTTGGGCATGCAATCCTCCTGCCTGCGCCACACATCATCCTTGCCATAAACGCCGCCGCCGATAAGCGTGAAGCCGGGCTGGTAGAAGTGCTTTTCGCTGGGGTCGATGATGGTGATGTCGGGATTTGCGAGTGCGCGTTTCAGGCGTGAAGCTATGCTGATACCTGCTGCGCCACCACCGATGATTACGATGCGTCCGCGGGCGTTGCTCTTTGCAGCGTATGCCTTGTCGGTTCCAAGTGCTACGAAAGCACCCGCTACGGCCATTATCTGGAGGAATTGTTTACGAGTGATCACTCCGTCGCGCTCCATGCGGCGCAACTGCTTCTCAAATTCGAGGTGTTCCATTTTTCGGTAAAATTAGGTTTCGGCCGCAAAGGTACTATATTAATATATAAATGCCAATATCTGTTATGAAAATAACAAAAAAAGAGACCTCCCGTTTGGGGAAGATCTCTATCTCAAATTGGGATTTGGTTGTCAACTATTTGATATCCATGCTTGATCGGAAACGTACATTGCGACGTGCCGGTATGCTTACCTGCTCGCCGGTACGGGGGTTACGGCCCACACGCTCTGCCACCTGAGCCACTGAAAATACGCCAAAACCCGATACAACAACCTTCTCTCCCTGCTGTAATTTTTCCTCAGCAATAGCAAAGAATGCATCGACAGCTTTCTTAACGTCATTTTTGCTTAAAGAAGTCACTTCTGCTACTGCATTGATTAACTGTGATTTATTCATCCTTAGTAGTGGTATTTGTAGGTTAGTAAGTTATGATATGTAATACAAATATAAGACTTTTTTTTAATAATCAAAAAAAATCCCCACTTTTTTGTTGATAATGAGTGTTTTGCCATAGCTTAACAAAAAAATTTGTAAAAAAATTTGAAAAATATTTGGTCAATCAAAAAAAGTGTTCTACTTTTGCACCCGGAGAGATGGCAGAGTGGTCGATTGCGGCGGTCTTGAAAACCGTTGAGCTGCGAGGCTCCGGGGGTTCGAATCCCTCTCTCTCCGCCAAAAGCGGAAAAAAGCATCACTAAACGTGGTGCTTTTTTTGTTTAAGGAAACATCGGGCGACAGATACTCTGTCGTCCGCTATTTTCTGCCTACTAATCCAAGAGCGGGATTGCTCACTAAAGAACGGGGGTTGCGGAGCAGAATATATAAAATTTTCAAAGGTGCTCCGCTTCGGCTACGCCGTTCGAATCCTTTTTTTCTTTTGAAGCCTCCCCCCACAAGGGAAAGGGCGCGCGGTGCGGAGCGGTCAG
>JAGBYV010000056.1 GCA_017628595.1 Alistipes sp. | reverse complement strand
TTCTTCTCGCCCCCCTGGAAGTAACGGTCACTTGAACCGGCCTTCATAGCGTCGATAGAACCCATACCGCGGTATGTTTTGAACTTACGGCCGGTGTAGATGAAGGTCTCACCGGGAGACTCCTCGGTACCTGCAAACATTGAACCTACCATCACGCAGTCGCCACCGGCAGCCAATGCCTTCACGCAGTCGCCAGAGTAGCGCAAGCCACCATCAGCGATAACGGGCACGCCTGAGCCCTTGATAGCCGATGCACAGTCGTGGATGGCTGTGAGCTGGGGTACACCCACACCTGCGATGATACGTGTCGTACAGATTGAACCGGGACCGATACCAACCTTCACGCCGTCGGCACCTGCCTCAACGAGCATCTTGGCAGCCTCGGCTGTTGCGATGTTACCTACAACAACGTCGAGCTCGGGGAAGTGAGCCTTCACGTTCTTCAGGGTGGTAACGATGTTCTTCGAGTGGCCGTGAGCCGAGTCAAGAACAATGGCATCAACGCTCTCGGCAACCAGTGCCTTCACGCGATCCAGCACGTCGGGCGTAATACCTACACCGGCAGCTACACGCAGACGACCTTTTGAGTCCTTGCAAGCGTTGGGGTGATCCTGTACCTTAGTAATATCTTTATAGGTGATAAGTCCGATCAGACGGCCGTTGTCGTCAACAACGGGCAACTTCTCAATCTTGTTTGAGAGCAGAATCTCCGAAGCCTTCTCCAACTCGGTCGAGTGGGTAGTGATGATGTTCTCCTTGGTCATCACCTCCTCGATCTTGCGATTCATATCGCGCTGGAAGCGCAGGTCGCGGTTGGTTACGATACCGATGAGCATATTATCGGGATCAACTACGGGGATACCACCAATCTTATTGTCGTGCATGAGCTGCAGGGCGTCACCTACGGTCTGCTCCTTCGAGATGGTGATAGGATCGTAGATCATACCGCTCTCGGCGCGCTTCACGCGGCGAACGTGAGCAGCCTGCTCGGCGATAGACATGTTTTTATGAATCACACCGATACCGCCCTCGCGTGCAAGCGCAATGGCAAGTTTAGCCTCCGTCACGGTGTCCATGGCGGCAGAAACGATAGGTATGTTCAACTTGATATTACGCGAAAAACGTGTCTCGGTAGAGACTGTTCGCGGCAACACTTCTGAGTAGGCGGGTACGAGCAACACATCATCGAAAGTGAGGCCCATCGACTGTACCCTTTCATCTATGAACGACATATATCTTGGGTTTTTGTTGCGCACAAAGTTACGCATAAAATGCATATCCGCAAAATTCGTGCACCGTTTTTTCTTTAATTTATTCTTAATTTTTACCCACCTGAGGGCATCCGAGGGCTAAAACGAGCG
This sequence comes from Alistipes sp., assembly GCA_017628595.1. Classification (GTDB taxonomy): domain Bacteria; phylum Bacteroidota; class Bacteroidia; order Bacteroidales; family Rikenellaceae; genus Alistipes. The sequence continues at coordinate 18,106 of JAGBYV010000056.1, read as the reverse complement.
AATCCACTCGATCATAGCCTGCTGCCACAGCGGCTTGAAGGCCACATCGTCGTGCATGCAGAAGCCGTGATAACCACCCGGATAGATATGCAGCGATGCCTTCACGCCGTGCTTGCGCAGGGCGTTGTAGTAGCGTGTAGAGCTGATGGTGGGCACCAGCGTATCGTTGTCCGAGGTGAGAATCAGGGTCGGGGGTGTGTTCTTCGTTACACGGGTCTCCATCGAGTACTCCGCACGCTCGTAGGCCGTAGCGTCGGCGCCGAGCAGAAAGTCGAACGAACCCTTGTGGCAGAGTCCCTCCTCGCCCGTGATCACGGGGTAGAACATAACGGCAAATGCGGGTCGGTCGGCAAAGGGTGCGAAGTTAGAGGTGTAGGCCGTCAGGTGACCTCCTGCCGATGAACCCATCATACCGAGCTTGGTGGGGTCGAAACCCAGCTCCTTCGAGCGGCGACGCATCGTGCGCAGCGCCTCGGTGGTATCCTCCAGAGGAATCTCCTTGTGACCATTGGGCAGACGATACTTCAGCACGCCGCACGTCACACCCTGCGATGCCAGCCACTTGGCCACCTTGTAGCCCTCCCACTCGATGCATACCGATGAGTAACCTCCGCCGGGACATACCAGCATAGCGTGGCCTGTAGCCTTGGCGGGGTCGGCCTTGAAGATGTAGAGAACGGTCTCGGTGGTATTGCGTATTACGTCGTTGGTCGAGGTCTCGGCCTCGGTAATCTCGTTTGAGTGAGGCGCCGTAGCGTTATCCCAGATTTTGATGGTCATATCCTGACCATAGTTCTGTGCCAGCGCGGGCAGCGCGCAGAGCACGAGCAGTAAGGTGAAAAGTCGTTTCATTATCTTATTCTTTAGATTTCAATGTAAAATTTGCCGAGTTGAGCAACCAGCTGCCTACGGCATTGCCCACCAGTGCTATGGCCGTAATGCGCAGTGCATCCACGCCCCACTCTCCGGCAAGCGATAGGTAGAACATATTGGCTATGGAGTGTTCGAAGCCCGAGAGGATGAAAATCACAATAGGCATCACCACAAAGAGCCACGACTTGGATTTGCGGAAAGAGTCAACGGCCAGATACATCATCGCACCGCAACCAATCGAGAGCAGAAAGACGCTCAGCGACGAATCCGCGAGCTTGGGCGCAACGACTGCGGCAATATCTACGGTGTGGCGCGTAAGGGCAAAGCCGCGTGCAACGATCCATGTGCCAAAGAAGTTACCCACGATGGTTGTAAGGATGCTTGCCCAGCCATACTCGCGGAAGTAACCCACACGACCTGTGTAGAGGGCAAAGCCCTGACACACAATGGTCAGAAGACCGAAGGAGAAGAGCAGTGCTCCCACCATCTTGTTGGCACACATGAGGTAGATTACACCTCCGAAGCCGATCATAATGCCCGCCAAAATGGCCAGGGCGAATGTGTTGTATAACTCTCGTTTCTTCATTATTTACTTTACATGGGGAATAAAAATCATACAAAGATATGAATTATAATGAAAAAATGGGGATTCGCGAGCGAAGAGATTTATAAATTTAGTATATTTGCCCTACAAAAGCAATAAATCCTAAAAAAATATGAAACAACCCAAATTACTCCTTTCGCTGGCAGCTGCGCTCATGATGACAGCGTGCGCTGGCGACTACACCCCCGTTGAGACCTTCACCGAGGCCGACGATCCCGTAGCACTGACCGCAGAGCAGCAGGCAGCATGGGGCAACGTGACAAAGACTTTGAATGGCAGCTGGGGCTCACCCGATCTGCGCTACTCACGCAGCGAGGTGCCCACAGCACTCAATCAGGATGCATACCACCTGACCGCATGGCGCGGCGAGCGCACATCGGCACAGTTGCTCCTCTGGACAGCTGAGGGCGCACAGGGCGTAGAGTGTGAGATCGCCGACTTTAAGGGTGAGGCTGGCTCGCTGCCCGCATCAATTGCGCAGGCACACTTCGTACGCTACACCGTAGCCGACGTGCAGAACTACAACTTCAAGAAGGGTGGTCCTACCGTTCTTATGCCCGATATGCTCGACACGCTGGAGAAGTTCGACATGGAGGCCAAGACCACACGTCCCGTATGGATTCTGGTGACTGTTCCCGCCGATGCAGCCCCCGGCACATACAAAAGTTCAATCACCATCAGCCACAACGGCTGGGGTAAGGTGACGCTTCCCTTCGAGCTTGAGGTGCAGAAGCATACGCTGGCTCCCGCATCGGAGTGGGCTTACCACCTCGACCTGTGGCAGCACCCCTCGGCTGTGGCACGTGCACAGGGTCTGGAGATGTGGAGCGACGAGCACTTTGCCGCCCTGAAGCCCATCATGGAGCGTCTGGCAAATGCTGGTCAGAAGGTTATCACCGCTACACTGAACAAGGATCCTTGGAACCACCAGTGCTACGACGCATACGAGTCGATGATCGTATGGACAAAGCATAAGGATGGCTCGTGGTCGTACGACTACAAGGTATTCGACCGCTGGGTGGAGATGATGCTCTCGATAGGTATAGACAAGATGATCAACTGCTACTCGATGGTTCCCTGGAACTGCGAGCTGGAGTATATCGACGAGGCACAGGATGGCAAGGTTATCACCGTAAAGGCAGAGCCCGGCACCGCAATCTTCCCCGTTATCTGGGAGCCCTTCCTCAAGGATTTCAAGAAGCACCTCGAGGCTAAGGGATGGCTTGCATTCACCAACATCGCTATGGACGAGCGTTCGCCCGAGGCTATGGATGCCGCTGTAAAGGTGCTCGAAAAGTGCGCACCCGAGATGGGCTTTGCACTGGCCGACAACCACCAGTCATATAAGAAATATACGATGATGCGCGACGTATGCGTAGCTATGCGTCAGCCCGCTGACCTGAACGATATCCTCTCACGTCGTGAGCAGAACTACAACACTACGTTCTACGTATGCTGTGGTCCGTTCTACCCCAACACCTTCACATCGTCGGAGCCCTACGAGGCCGAGATGCTCGGTTGGTACAACGTGGCACATGACTACGACGGCATGCTGCGCTGGGCTTACAACTCATGGCCCGCAGATCCTCAGGTCGATTCACGCTACGGCAACTGGATGGCAGGTGACACATACCTGGTATATCCCTACAACCGCTCATCAATCCGCTTCGAGCGTCTGATCGACGGTATCGAGACTGCCGAGAAGGTACGCGCACTGCGCCGTGCGGGTGTTGACACCTCGGAGGTGGAGGCTATGCTGGATAAGATCCGCAAGGGCGACGCCAACGATCCTACGCAGCCCTGGATGGAGATTACTGCCGAGGCTCGCGAGGTTCTGAACAAGATTTCACGATAGCGAAGGCATAATATAAATGATAAAACGCTCGGGCTATGCTCGGGCGTTTTTTTTATTGCTGAAGGGGTGCTGGTTTGGGTTGAAACATAGAGGTTTTGCGCCGTGTGTAAACAAATTGTAAAGAGGTTGTTAAGTTTTCGTTAAGATTGGTTGCGGGGTGTAGCAGATTGCATGATAAGTATTACCTTTGACATCGAAAATGCGCCTAAAGCGCCCTCAGCAAGTGATATTTAGGCTGAAGGGAGGGGCCCAAACGAACTTTTTATGAGTGCTTTATACACTATTATGCTTGCCGTGCTGGCTGTTCTGGCAGTATCGGGACTTTATGTCGGTGTAACAAACGACGCTGTAAACTTTCTCAACGCTGCCATCGGTTCAAAGGTGGCAAAGATGCGCACCATTCTGAGTGTCGCAACGGTAGGTATCATCATCGGAGTGTTGACCTCATCGGGTATGATGGAGGTTGCCCGTAACGGCATGTTCAACCCCGCGCTGTTTACTTTCCACGAGATTATGATTCTATATGTGAGCGTGATGTTCGCCAATGTCATCCTGCTCGACATATACAACTCGCTGGGTCTGCCCACATCGACTACCGTAGCGCTGGTATTCTCGCTTCTGGGTGCCGCCATCGCTGTGTCGCTCTACAAGATCTCGGGCGATCCCTCGCTTTCGCTCGCTTCGCTGGGCGGATTCATCAACACAACACGCGCCATGGGAGTGATCTCGGCGATCCTTCTCTCGGTGCTTATCGCCTTCGTATTCGGTACGCTGATCATGTGGGTATCGCGCCTGCTGTTCTCGTTCAGCTACTTTAAGATGTTCCGCAAGGCGGGTGCTCTGTGGTGCGGTATCTCGTTCACCGCTATCGCCTACTTCGCCGTGTTCAAGGCGCTGAAGGGCGTGCTGGCGGGTACAGCCATGTACACATGGATCAGCGACAACCTGCTTATAGCACTGCTTATCTGCTGGCTCGTGTGCACCGTTGTGCTCTTCTTCATGCAGATGTTCCGCATCAATATCCTTCGTATCAACATCCTTACAGGTACATTCGCTCTGGCGTTGGCCTTCGCAGGTAACGACCTTGTGAACTTCATCGGTGTACCCCTCGCAGGTCTTGATGCATACAAGATTGCTCAGGAGGCTGGCTCAAACTCTATCCTGATGGATGGTCTGAATGAGAGTCTGCCTGCACAGTTTATCTTTATGTTGCTCTCTGGTGTGATCATGGTAATCACGCTCTGGACATCTACAAAGTCGATGAACGTATCGCAGACCGAGATCTCGCTGGCAGGTCACGGCGACGAGGTTGAGGGTGAGGTTAACTCAAATGTCTTCTCACGCTCGATCGTGCGTGCATCGATCAATATGTCAAACTTCCTGGACAAGGTTATTCCTCAGTCGGTACAGGAGTTTGTCGGCAAGCGTTTCGAATATGAGGATGTAGAGAAGAATGGTGCTCCCTACGATAAGATTCGTGCCGTTGTGAACCTTACCACAGCTGCGCTCCTGATCTCGGTAGGTACATCGCTGAAGTTGCCCCTCTCTACTACATATGTATGTTTCATGGTGGCTATGGGTTCGTCACTGGCCGACAAGGCATGGGGACGCGAGTCAGCCGTACACCGTATTTCGGGCGTTATGACCGTAGTTATGGGTTGGTTCGTAACGGGTATCGGTGCATTCATTATCGCCATCGCTGTGGGCTTGCTCCTTATCTGGGGCGGTACGGTGGCCTTCGCTTTCGTAACGGTAGCCTGCGCATATATGCTTATCAAGAGTAACTTCATCGACGCAAAGAAGAAGACCGCAATGCCCGAGAAGGCTGTCGAGAATACGCAGGTGGATAACGTACTCGACGAGGTTTGCCAGATGATGAAGGTTTCGACACAGATCTACGACCGCACGCTGGTGGCCGTGTCGAAGGAGGATCGCAAGACCTTGAAGGAGCTGGTACGCGAGTCTAAGGAGATGTACGACCAGTGTCACCAGATCAAGTATAGCCTGATGCCCGCCCTCCGCAAGATGAAGGGTTCGGGTCTGGAGCTCTCGCTCTACTACATCCAGGTGGTTGACTACCTCAACGAGATGGCAAAGGCTCTTGTTCACATAACACGTCCTGCGTTCGACCACATCGACAACAACCATAAGGGTCTGTCGGAGGAGCAGACAAATGACCTGATGCACATCAACGACGATGTAGCCGAGATCTACGGCAACATCAACCGTATGATTACCGAGAATAACTTCCGCGACATCGACATGGTGCTGACTATGCGTGACAACCTCTTCGAGCGCATCGCCACAACCATCAAGTCGGAGCTCGTACGTATCAACGCCGGCGAGGGTAACACCAAGGCAAGTATGTTCTACCTCACCGTGTTGAGCGAGACCAAGGCTATGGTGCTGCAGGCACGTAACCTGCTCAAGGCTCAGCGTTACTTCCTCGAGCATGCAGGTGTGCAGAAGAACTGGACAAAGTAAGTTTTTTAGGTTTATTAATAATGTGAAAAAAGGGAACCTCGATGGGTTCCCTTTTTTTGTGTCACCTGTTATCCTCTACTCCTCATCCTCGTCGAAGTACATACCCTCCATCAGGGCATCTATCTCGCGGCGCTCCTTCTTCGTGGGACGGCCCGTACCACGCTCGCGGAAGACGAAGATCGTTTCGCGCGGTGTAGAGAGCTTATCGAGCTCCTCCTGCGGAGTGATGTTAAGGCAGTACTGCGGCACCAGCTTCGCACCCTGACGACTGCTCACCAGATCGAGCACCTTATAACTATACGTAACGGGCATCTTCTTCACCGAGATGATGTCGCCCACCTGCACCTCGCGTGAGGGCTTGGCGTAGGCGTTGTTGACCAGCACGCGGTTGTTGCGTATGGCATCAGCAGCATCGGAGCGAGTCTTGAATACTCGCACTGCCCAGAGATATTTGTCTAATCTTACGTCGCTCATTATTTCTTACGTTTTACATCCACATCAAGAATACCGGGTGGCTCAGCTCTATGCTTTGACCCGTCGCTGTGAGCAGACCCGTCTCCGCATCACGACTGTACACCTCCACACGGTTGCTGTCGCGCACGGCTACGAGCACGTAGCGACCATCCTCCGAAAGGGTGAAGTTACGCGGGTGTATGCCCGTGAGGGTATATCCCACCTTGGTCAAAAGACCACCCTGGCCAACGCTGAATACCGATATGCCATCCTCCTTGAGGCGGTTGCTGGCGTAGAGGAAACGACCATCCTCCGACAGATGTATATCGGCACATCCGCCGCCACCAACACTATCCGAGGCTATCTCCTGCTTGAGCGTAAGGCCACCCTCCTCAATGTCGAACACACACACCGTACCCTTCAACTCGTTCAGAGCGTAGGCCTGCGCTCCGTCGCGCGAGAAGGCCATATGGCGCGGGCCGCTACCCATCGCAAGCGAGTAGCGTGAGAGCTCCTTAGTGGGAGATGCTATCTGAAATATCTCGCTACGGCCCAAATCGGTCACATATAACGACTCACCATCGGGAGCCTCGAAGAGTCCGTGCACATGCGACGGAGAGCCTTCACGAGGCTCCAACTCCTGCTCTGTGGCCTGGCCCAATGCGCCATCCTCGCCTATGGGAAAGGCCGAGAACGATCCGCCCGTATAGTTGGCCGTATATGCATAGCCATCGAACAGACGCACGTAGCAGGGCGACGCTCCATAAGTGGGCTGGCGGTTAATCAACGAGAAACCATCTGTCGCGGCATCGTAGCGGTAGGCATTCAGAGCCGATGTTGAGTCGGTGCCACCCTCGCTCACGGCGTAGAGGTAGCGACCATCGGCAGAGAGAGCCAAAAACGACGGGTTATCAACCTCCACAACCAACTCGGGCGCAGAGAAGTTGCCATCGGTAAATGTTGTGCGGTAGATGCCTCGGCTGCCAGCATCGGTATAGGTGCCAATGAGCAGCGTAGCGCCACGATCGGCACTCTTGCAGCCCACAAGGCAAAGCAGCAGTAACAAGAGGATATGGTTCTTCATTGTATCTTTTTGTTGGTGTTTGTATTAAGCCTCCTCCTTATATGAGTTTTCTATATTCTGACGGCTCACGCTCAGGATCATGCCCAGCGCAATGCAGGTAAAGAGCAGCGACGAGCCACCGCGCGAAATGAGTGGCAGGGGCTGTCCCGTCTCGGGCAGGATGTTGATCGTAACCATGATATGCAGTAGTGCCTGACCCGTAATCAGCAGTGCCAGACCGAGCGACATCATCGATGGGAACTTACGCGGGCACATACGGAAAATGTCGATGGCACGATAGAAGATCCACACATAGAGCGCCACCAGAATCATGGCAAAGACAAAGCCATACTCCTCAACGAAGAAGGCAAAGGCGTAGTCGCTCTCGGGGTGTGTCATCTCCACACGCACGGCACTCTGTCCTGCGCCACGACCCAGAATACCACCATTGTTGATGGCTATCATCGAACGCTCCGTATCGCTCAGATCCTTCACATCGATAGTCGTGCGATCGTCAAACCACACATCCACCCACGTGTCGATACGACCTCCTGCGGTGTGGCTACGTCCCAGACCCATCAGTCCGACAAGGGTTGCACCCACCACAGCCCACAGCACGATACGCGAGATCTCGACCCACGTCACACGACCAATAAAGAGCATCACCAGCGAGAGAACAAAAAGAATAATGGCCGATGAGGTGTGCGACGGGAAGACCACCAGGCACGATGCCACGATGGGGAAGAATATCAGCCAGCCTCCCTCACGCCATATGCGGCGCTGCTTTTCGTTCTTGAACCACGTCCAGAACTTCAGACTCGGCACGATGAGCAGAGTCTGTATCTTCGACTGGCGGTCGGCCAAAACACGTGCCAGATACATCACCAGCGCCACCTTGAGCATCTCGGAGGGCTGGAACTGAAAGCCTGCGATATTTATCCAGCGGGCGGCACCATTGGTCGAGGTGCCGACAAAGTGCACGGCAAGCGACATTCCCAGCGCAACGATAAATACGCCATAGGCTACACGGCGAAAATGATGGCTGTTGATGCGGTGCACCACAAACATAATCAAGGCACACCCGGCCAGCAGCCACAACTGTGAGTGAAGGAACTCCGAGGTGGAGTTGCTTGACGAGGGCATATATGCCATCTTGGCCGTTGAGGAGTAGACCACAAGCACCGAGATGGTCATCAGCACAATGATGATCACCCACAACACCTTATCGCCACCAAACAGACGGCGTGCCGTGGCAATGAGTCCGCCATCGCGAGCCTCAGCCATAGCCGCAGCCTCGTCGATGGTGACATCCTCACCCACCACATCGCGGCGCACAGCCACATCGTCCTGCTCGGCAGGCTGCTCTGCCACCTCGCGGCGGATATATTTGCTATAATCTACCTCAGACATCGTCCCTGAAATTATAAATTCTCCTTAACCCACTCCTTGAAGAGCTTGCCTCGCTGCTCGTAGTTCTTAAACAGGTCGAAGCTGGCACACGCAGGCGAGAGCAACACCACATCGCCCTGTGCGGCCTCGGCTTTGGCTGCGCGCATAGCATCGTCGAGTGACGAGGTGCTGATGATGCGGGGCACAACGCCCTCAAACTCGCGCTGCAGCTTCTCATTGTCAAGACCCATACAGATGAGTGCCTTCACCTTCTCGCGGGCAAAGCCCTTCAGCGGCTCATAGTCGTTGCCCTTGTCAGTACCGCCGGCTATCCACACCGTGGGGCGTGTCATACTCTCCAGCGCATACCACACCGAATCTACGTTGGTAGCCTTCGAGTCGTTGATCCACAGCACACCATCCTTCTCGCCAGCGGGCTCCAGACGGTGCTCCACGGGAGAAAACTCATATATCGAACGTGCAATCTGCTCGGGCTCCACGCCGGCTGCCAGTGTGGCCAATGCCGCCGCCATAGCGTTGTAGGCGTTGTGCAGACCACGGATCTGCATCTTCTGCGTGTCGATGGTAACCTCTTTCTTACCTACGCGTGCCGTAAACTCATCGCCGGCAAGGAAGGCATCGCCCGAACCGCTTGCCACGGCCGTCCTAGCGGCAAAGGGCAAGAGGCGCTGACGCATCTGGGGACGTTTCTCTATCTCGGCCGTGATAACAACGTCGTCGGCCGAATATACAAAGCACGAGCGCGAGTGCTGATTCTGCACGATGCGCATCTTCGAATCCACATAGTTCTGGAACGAGTAGTCGTAGCGGTCGAGGTGGTCGGGCGTGATGTTCATCAGCACACCCACGTCGGCACGGAAGTCGTACATTCCATCGAGCTGGAACGAGCTGAGCTCCAGCACATACCAGTCGTACTCGGCGGTAGCCACCTGATAGGCGAAGCTCTCGCCTATGTTGCCACCAAGGGCGACCTTCACGCCCGCATCGCACATAATCTTGTAGATGAGCGACGTAGTGGTGGTCTTGCCATTCGAGCCTGTGATGCAGATGGTGCGTGCCTTACCCATATACCTGGCGGCAAACTCCATCTCCGAGATGATGGGTGTAGACTGCTCACGCAGACGCTTTACAACATCGGCCTTCTCGGGTATGCCGGGCGACTTGATGACAAGGTCGGCCTCGAGGATGCGCTCCATCGTATGGCCTCCCTGCTCCCACTCAATCTGCCACTCATCGAGCACACGGGCGTAGCGCTCGGCCACACGGCCAGCATCCGAGAGAAATACCTTATGACCCATCTTCCTGGCCAGCACAGCCGAGCCGTAGCCGCTGATACCGCCTCCTAGGACTACTATGTTTTTCATATCTTTAGCGAATCTTTAACGTTACAAGTGAGAGGGCGCAGAGCAGAATCGAGATAATGAAGAATCGCATCACGATCTTGGTCTCGAAGATGCCCTTCTTCTGATAGTGGTGATGCAGAGGCGACATGAGCAGCACGCGGCGACCCTCGCCATACTTGCGTTTGGTATATTTGAACCATCCCACCTGCACCATCACCGACAAAGCCTCAGCAAGGAATATTCCGCACATCAGCGGCAGCAGCAGCTCCTTGCGGATGCAGAGTGCGAAGACAGCGATGATACCGCCGATAGAGAGCGAACCCGTATCGCCCATGAAAATCTGCGCAGGGAAGGAGTTCCACCACAGGAAGCCGAGCAGCGCACCACACATAGCCGCTGCGAAGACCACCAGCTCGGCCGACTCGGGGATGTACATAATGTTGAGATAGTCGGCATAGATGATGTGTCCCGACAGATAGGCCAGCGCACCCAGCACCAGCATTATCGGCACGGAGACAGTTGTCAGGAGTCCATCCAGACCATCCGTGAGGTTGGCTCCGTTCGATACGGCCGTCACGACAAAGATCGCAACAGCGATATAGAGCAGCCACGTAAGCAACTTATTACCACCCACCAGCCAGCCGTAGTCGAACTCGTTGTCCTTGACAAAGGGGATCGTTGTCTTTGTAGTCTTCTGCGGTGTGGGGCTGAGCATAGGCTCTCCCTGCTCGACCTGAGCATAGCCCGTCTCGCTCACATATACGGCCGTAGGCGAAGAGACCTTCTCGCGGATAACCACATCCTGCGAAAAGCACATCACCGTACCCACGATCACACCCAGGCCCACCTGACCTACGATCTTGAACTTGCCCTTCAGACCATCCTTATTGTGGCGGAAGGTCTTGATGTAGTCGTCCAGAAAACCCAGCAATCCGAGCCACAGCGTCGAGATGAGCATCAGTATGACGTAGATATTGTCCAGTCGTCCAACCAGCAGCATAGGCACAAGGATAGCCAGCAGGATGATCACACCGCCCATTGTCGGCGTGCCCTTCTTTGAGAGCTGACCCTCGAGGCCGAGGTCACGGATCTCCTCGCCAATCTGGTGGCGTTGCAGGGCACGGATGATGGTGCGACCGAAGAAGATCGTGATCAGCAGCGCCAGAATAACGGCCACAGCCGAACGGAACGATATATACTGAAACATACCTGCACCCGGCATGTCGTAATGCTCATTAAGGAACTTGAAAATAGGATATAACATATTTGTTTTTCGTTAAAGTCTTCTCAATTATTTATGTAACTCATCAAAGGCCGCGCGCACCTGCTCGCGATCGTCGAAGTGATGCTTCTCGCGTCCAATAATCTGGTAATCCTCGTGACCCTTGCCAGCAACGAGCACTATATCGCCCCTCTGTGCCATCATCACGGCGGTGCGGATAGCCTGCCCACGATCCGTAATGCGCAATGTCTGCGCTCCCGGCTCCACGCCCAGCATGATCTGGTCGAGTATATGCTCGGGATCCTCGGTGCGGGGATTATCCGAGGTGAAGATAGCCACATCGGCCTCTTGCGAGGCTATGCGTCCCATTGCTTCGCGCTTCGATGGGTCGCGGTCGCCACCACAACCACACACCACAAACAGACGTGCACCACCACTGCGTATGTCGTTGATCGTGGCAATCACATTCTCCAGCGCATCGGGCGTATGGGCGTAATCCACAATAGCCGTAATGCCACCATCGGAGCGGATAGGCTCGAAGCGGCCACTCACCGAGTGCAGGGCACTCAGCGCCTGCAGCACCTCACCCTTGTCGGCACCCAACTCAACGGCTGCGCCATAGACGCAGAGCAGATTGTAGGCGTTGAAGCGACCGAGGAACGATACCCACACCTCCTCACTGTCGATGCGAAGCAACATACCGTCGAACAACATCTCCAGCACTTTGGCACGATAGTCGGCCATCTGTCGCAGCGAGTAGCGGACAACGTGGGCACGGCAGTTCTGCACCATCACTTCGCCGTTGCGGTCGTCCACATTCACCAGCGCGAAGGCCTGCTTGTCGAGGCGGTCGAAGAGCAGTTTCTTGGCCTTTATATATTCAGCATATGTGCCGTGATAATCCAGATGGTCGTGCGTGAGGTTTGTAAACAACGCACCGCGGAACTTCAGCCCACGCACACGATCCTGCACCAGCGAGTGCGACGACACCTCCATAAAGCAGTAGTCGCAGCCGCAATCAACCATCTCACGCAGCATTGCGTTAAGACGTATGGCGTCGGGCGTGGTGTGTGTCGAGGGTATCTCGCGAGTGTCGATGCGATAGACCACCGTAGAGATCAGTCCCGCACGATAGCCCATACGGCGATAGAGGTCGTAGAGCAGCGTGGCTATGGTTGTCTTGCCGTTGGTGCCCGTGACACCCACCAGGTGCAACTCCGAAGAGGGGTGGTCGTAGTAGGCTGCAGCCATATCGGCCATAGCCTTGTTGGTGTCAGCCACCACAATGTAGCTTACGCCCTCGCTCTTTTTCTCGGGCTCCTGCTCGCACACTACGGCTACAGCACCAGCCTCCACGGCACGCGGAATGTAGTCGTGGCCGTCGCTCTGCGTGCCTCGCACAGCAAAGAAACAGTTGCCCTTGGCGACGGTGCGCGAGTCGTAGGTAAGACCCGTTATCGTGTGATCCTCGGTGGCCGAGAACGATATGACCTCGGTCGAGGAGAGTATTTCACTTAAATGTTTCATCTTTACTTCAATTCAATTTTTACCTTCTGTCCGGGCTTTATGGCCTGTCCCACCGCAATGCTCTGTCGGCGCACCGTGCCTCGACCCGTGAACGTTACACTCAAGCCACGGCTCTCCAGAATGTAGAGGGCATCCTTGAGTCCCATACCCACAACATTGGGCATCATGCCGTCGCGTTCGATGGTCTTTACATCGACATTGAGCAGCGTATCCATACGCGCTACGCCCCAGCCTTCGCGGTCGGTGAAGGAGATGCGTGGCGAGAACTTATCGGCCACGCGGCGCACCTGCGCAATGTTGCCACCCTTCACCTCGACAGGCACCAGCTGCGAGGGCGAGGGGGTGATAGGCTCGTGCCACTCCTCATCGCGGTAGAAAATATAATTCACCAGATCCCTGACAACAGGACCCGACAGACCGGCACCATAGTAGTTACGGCCACGCGAGCGGTTGGTAAGGATAGAGGTCAGAATCGTATATTTGGGATTCTCGGCGGGGAAGTAGGCCACCACCGAACCCATATAGTAGTTTGCCGTATAGGGCACACCGCGGCCATCGCCATCCTGCGCCACCTTGGCCGTACCGGTCTTTGATGCTACACGCAGTGCCACCGTATCGCGGAAAAATGTCTTCGTAGTTCCCGTAAGGGCCGTCTCCTCCAGACACTCCCTGACGGCCGCGAGCGTAGCCTCGGAGCAGATCTTTTCGACCATCACGCGGGTAGGATACTCCTCCACCACCTCGTCGCCATTCTTCACCTCTCGTACCAGACGCGGCGCCACCATACGGCCACCGTTGGCTACGGCGTTGTAGAGCGTGAGGATACGGATGGGCGGCATCTCGATGGCATAGCCATAACCCATATTGGGCAGGGTGTGGGCATTCCAGTTCTTCACATCGAGAATCAGCGGACGCTTCTCGCCCCACTCATCGAAGCCGACGCTGCGGTCGAGCGCCAGATGGTGGAGAAAATCGAGATATCGCTGGTTATCGTTCTTGTAGTTCTGATAGATGGCATCGGCAAAATAGACATTCGACGACTGCGCCGTGGCGGTCTTCATATCGATCATGCCGCCTATGTTGTGGTCATCCTGCACCATGGGGCCACGTGCTCCTCCCACCTGCACACGACGTCCCTCATAGGTCTGATACTGCTGCGTGATGGGCAGGCCACAATCCTCCACCAATGCCAAAAGCGACACCAGCTTGAATGTCGAGCCGGGCTCTATGCGGCGCGAGAGGGCGTAGTTCTCCTTTTCGTAATATATGCCACTGCCTTCGGCCGTCTCGCCCAGATTGACCATAGCAAGAATGTCGCCCGTAGCCACCTCCATGACCATCGTCGTACCCCAGATAGCCTTCTGGTCGATCATCTGACGGCGCAGTGCCGCATCGGCTGCGTGCTGGATATCGACGTCGAGCGTGGTGACCACGTCGTATCCATCCGAGGCCACAAGGCTCGAATCGCTGTGTACCGTAGTGGAGAATCCCGGTGCGATGCGCTGACGCAGTGAACGGCCATTTGTTCCGCGCAGATCCTCGGCGTGGATATACTCGATGCCATACTGTCCGCGCGCCTTCTCGCGGTCGGCCTCGCTCAGGTTGCTGGTGATGGCTCCCAGCGTGCGGCGACCCAGCTCGCCATAGGGATATACTCTCTGGTCGAGAATCTCCTTCTTGAAGGTGACTCCCATATTGCCGTTCAGGATGGGGTATTTGCTCAGCGTCTGCCACTCGTTGAAGTCCACGGCACGGGGCAGAATCTGCACGGGGCGGTGGTCGCGTACAGCCGTATCGACCTTGATGACGTGGTAGGCATCGTCGCGCAGATTATCCACAATCCACGTGAGCAGGTCGCTGCTGCGCTTTACGATCGAGTCGTGCGAATATACCCACTTGAGGTGTTGCTCGCGCTCGGCCATCATACGCTTGCGGTAGTCGGCAGCTGAGCGGTCGCCAAAGAATGCGGAGAGGAGCTTGGAGAGCGAATCGACATTCTCACGGAATACATCCTCATCGTCGAAGCCCTCGCTACCCATATCAAAGTCGATGCGGTAGCGCAGAATAGATGTTGCCAGCGGCTCGCCGTCGCGTGCCAGAATTGAGCCACGACGCGAGATGATCGTATCGCTAAAGAAGATGCGGCTCTCGAGGCGCTCGGCGTTGTAGGCGGTCTCGGTGTTGGGTAGCATAACCCACACCAGGCGCGCAATAACGCACAAGGCCACAACGATAAAGGCACCATAGACGATCTGTGCACGCAGGTACAACTCGGCTCTGACGTCGGTATCTTGCTTCTTCTTTGCCATTCTTTGCTCTAAACTATCTTAAAAAGCGGTCCTGGGCTGTATGCCTGAACCGAAAATAAAAACCAAAAAATTAATCCTCGACCACAGAGGTCTTCTTGCGGGGATCCTTCAGGTCGATGCCGCGCGCTACGAGCGAGTCGCGGATAGCCTGATGGGTGGTGCGACGATGCAGTTGCTCCTGCAGACGAATCGAACGCTCACGCAGCAGCTGCACATCGTTCTCCATGCGCGAGTAGCTCATATCGGCATAGAGGGCAGCAAACATCACCACGATGCTGATGAAACACATCACGGCAATGGCAGCGAAGTAGCGATAGTTGTCGGCCAGACCACGGCTGGTAAGGATCGAACCCGAGAAGATCTGCCACTTAAGACCCGAACGCTTGCGGCGCTCCTTGCGCTCCTCCTCTTCGGCCTCCTTGCGCTCCTCCTCCTCCAGACGACGATCCTCGGCGATCTCCTCGTCGGCCTCGCCACTCTGCACACGCACAACCATGCGGCGGATGCGGCGATCCAGCTCCTCGCTGTCGCGTTGTGCCTGCAGCTCCTCCTCAGTAAGGGGGTTAAACTCGTCGTTTGTCGCTTTCATCGTTCTATCTCTTTATTGCCACACGCATCTTTGCCGAGCGCGAGCGGGGGTTACGCTCCACCTCCTCCGGTGTGGGTACTATAGCCTTGCGTGAGAGAACCTCGAAGGGTGTCTGCTGACGACCGAAGAAATCCTGCTCGATCTTGCCCTCGAAATTGCCGCTACGCATAAAATTCTTAACCAGTCTGTCCTCCAGCGAGTGGTACGATATAACCACCAGTCGTCCACCCGGACGCAGCACCTTGAGCGACTGCTCGAGCGCCATCTTCAGCGCCTCCATCTCGCCATTCACCTCGATGCGCAGAGCCTGGAAGAGTTTGGTCAAAAACTTCGACTCATCGCGCTTGGGTGTGCAGGGGCGAACGGCCTCGACCAATTGTGCGGTAGTGGTGATAGGCTCCTTCTCGCGCGCACGCTCTATGCACGAGGCGATCTTCCACGTGGTATCCAGCTCACCATACTCCTTCAGTACACGCGCCAGCGAGTCGGCATCGTATGTGTTCACCACATCGGCAGCCGTGCGACCACCACGCTGGTTCATACGCATATCGAGCGGGCCCTCGCCACGGAACGAGAAGCCACGTCCCACCTCATCGAAGTGGTGTGACGAGACACCCAGATCGGCAAGGATGCCATCGACCTCCTGCACGCCGCGCAGGCGCAGCGCCGAGCGCAGGAAACGGAAGTTGCTCTCGACATAGTGGAAACGCTCATCGTCGGGAGCATTCTGCAACGTGTCGCGATCCTGGTCGAACGAGTAGAGGCTGCCTCCCTCGCCGAGTTTCGAGAGTATGTGGCGCGAGTGACCGCCACCGCCGAAGGTGAGGTCGCAGTAGGTACCCGACGACTGGATGTTCAGCTCATTTACAGCGCTCTCAAGCAGCACGGGAATGTGGTATGTAGTGTTGTCTGTGGACATTTTCTTAACGCAAAAGTATATTTGGGTGTAAAGTTACTGCTTTTTAGCTGAAATATTGTAAATATTTCCGCAGATTTTATCAACAATCAGCAGGTGCAATTTGATTCAGCCGGGCAGCAATAAAAAGCAAGATCGGCAGCACTCTCGAAAAGGCGCTGCCGATATAGTTTAACGTGATAAAAAATATGTTCCGCGACGAGGCGTCCGCTATCGCTGCGTGGCGTGGATAACCTGACGATCCTTGCGACTGATGCCCCACATATCGCCATTGCGATCGATGGCGATGGCCTGGCCGGGAATGGGGACATTGATGGTGCCCACCCACTCGAGATGCACGCCATATTTGGGCAGGCGCATCAGGTAGCAACGCTCATGGTCATGCCCCATGCAGTAGAATGTGTCGCCCACCAGCACACCGCTTGAGAGGCTGTGCGGATGCAACTTTTCCAGAATATCCTTGGGCAGAACCCACGCCTGCATGCGGCGCCACTTGCGGTCGAACTTCACCAGCTGCGACCACTCCACGCCCTTGCCAGGCTCCTTGCCGTTGCCGGCATAGTGGGCAAAGAAGGCATACCAGCACCCCTTGCCGGGTGTGATCCATACGCACGAGCCTACGTCGATACCCAGACTGATACTCTCGATGGGCTGCATGGTGCGCTTGTCGAAGATCTCGATCGAGCTGGCCATCGGCACCTCGGGATAGTTGGAGTGGGTGCAGTAGAGCTTACGACCCTTGACAAAACCGCTATTTATGTGGCGTATTTTCTCTTTGTCGGGCTCATGCCATGTAGTGACGGAGTCGCCCTTGAGAGTGAACTTCGTGATATGATTGTTCTCAATGGCATAGAAGTGGTTACGATCCACCGCCACGCCCTGCATGGCATAGTGGGCATCGAAGCGCTCCGCTACGTGGTAGTCGCGTCGGGGGTCAATCGTCTGCGCCCGCAGGCTACAGCACAAAACGGCACAAAAGGCAGAGAGCAGTAGTGATAGTTTTCGGAGTTTCATTTCTACAGATATTTGTTGTCACAAATTTACCTTTTTTTTGTGACAAAACAAGTTTTTACAAGAGAGGAATTGGGAGAGAGTGACCACCAGCCTCGCTATGCACACATTGGGGATTGGCCACGTTTGCTTTGAGGGATTGGCCACGCCTATATTTGGGATTGGCCACGCTATGCTCGCTGACCGCTCCGCACCGCGCGCCCTTTCCCTTGTGGGGGGAGGCTTCAAAAGAAAAAAAGGGATTCGACCGGCGCAGCCGAAGCGGAGCACCTCTGAAAATTTTATATATTCTGCTCCGCAACCCCCGTATTTAAGTGAGCAATGCCACTCAGCAACTTTCTAAAAAACATCGGTGCGGTCGATGACCGCTTTTTGTGAAAGTGTGCTGGAGTGAAATTTATTTCAACTTCCAGCATCACTTACACAAAAAAAGCGACAGAGTATCTG
>JAGBYV010000055.1 GCA_017628595.1 Alistipes sp. | reverse complement strand
TAACGACGGCAATAATCCATACCACGCTCCGAATAGGTTACCACAGCCTCCTGCAGGCGCACGGGCAACGTAGGCAACACAGGTGTCGAGTAATACTCCTCGACAAAGCTGCGAATCATGTCGAAATCCTTACGCAGCAACAAACAAGCAATGGCATACTCGCGTGCAGCCTCATTGTCAGGATTCGCCGTAAGAGCCTTCATAAAGTCGTAGAACATTCCATTCAACGACACAAACTCACTACTCAGTTCGGGCAACGTGCGACGCTTCAGGCCATACTCCGCATCGGCCTCCACGGCAGCATCGTTGTGCAGGAACTTTTGCTGCTCCTCCGCCCATTTCTTATAGCCATAAGTCTTCGAAAGACGATAAACAAACTTACCGGCCAGATCGTAATCGCCCATAACTATACGGCTACGAACAAACTGTTGCAAGAGAAGCGGCGTACCTGGATATGTTCCGGCCATTGCAGCCAGCGACAATTCAAGTGTCTGTGACACAATACCCAAGTGATAATATATCTCACTATATACACAGTGCTCCTCGACAAATGTTCCAAATCTCTCATTTAGCAGCGACGAGGCATTAATCTGCGGATAAAGGAACATTTTATCGAGCAACTCTCCCTTTTTAGACAGGGCAAAGTTCACAAAGTTTGCATTCAGCGGATCCTGGAAATTGAGTTTCTCCACCGACAGGATACCATCCCAATTCTCCCTCGTCAGATAATGGTACAACTCCATGTAGGTATACACACCACCATTAACCTCCTTCTCATGTCGTGGCAGATACCAGCCGGCAACTACGCAACAAAGCACCGCCAACAACGCACCATTCATCCAGGGACGCAGCTGCTTGATAAGCCCCACCAGATAGAAGACTACCATAACCACTACGGTTGCAATCCACGCCAACCTTAAGAAAGGAGTCATCACAACATAAAACTCGTAGTAAAATTTCGGTGTGTATGCAAACTCATAATCTATAATCTCACCACGTTGCACAAGGAACGAGCCCGCAATGCAGACGACTGCAGCGTAGAGTAATCCTAGATACCACTTCTCGCGCTTGAGCATTGCATCAAAGAGCAACGCACACACCGCAAAGAGCACTCCGATAGATCCAATGAGCAGATACAGCACCAATGCTATTGCCGCACCAGCACCCAATCGCACTCGATAATCGCACTCTCTGCAGAGCGAATATCCCCATAGGGCAACGGCAAGGAAGAACAAGGCCACCAAACCCTCATAGTGATGATATGCCGTTGCAAGATATATAATCTGCACTAACAGAGGCACAAAGACCACGGGCAAAAGGGCTACATTATCATTTATTTTTCGTAGCGCAAGCCACATCATCCACACAGTACCACCAACGAGCAGCGCTGTTGTCAGAGCTCCCACCACGGGATGAATAAAAAACTGCACCAAAAAATGCGACAGGAATATACCTACACCACCAAACTGCAACAGCACCTCCGACAGATAACTCCAGTCGAGGAAAAGCAACTGCTGCGACTCACGGTAGAAAAACATAAACGCCTGATCAGCCTGCAGCTGCACACCCAGCAACACTGAGCCAACAACCGTAACAATCAGAGCTATAAGATTTTTGCTAATTTTCATCGGTCTCTTCTCTATATTCGTTATTTATGCGACGGCGTTCGCTGCGGGCATTTCATCCTCATTGCAACATGTTTTTCACCCACATATATGCACAATTCGCTCAACAAATATAAAAATATTTTTCATGAAAACAAATTTTTAACCCACCGCAATAAAAAAACGAGGGTGCCAACCCTAAGGTGGCACCCTCTGAATTACCTATATAAGGTTTGTTAAGTTCTGATTACTTCCAAGCAGCAGTCTGAACGAAGCGACCCTGAGCGGTCTGAACCTCTGACTGAGGAATGGGGAAGTTAACCCATGAAGGAGAGTAAGTGTTAACGAACTTACCAAGGTACTGAGACTCAGCCTTAGCGTAAGCGTTCAAAACGTCAGCAACCTTACCCCAACGAGCGATGTCGAACCAACGGTGACCCTCCATACCGAACTCGAGTCGGAACTCACGCTCCAAAGCCTCGCGTGCCTGAGCAGCGTTAGCGTAAGAAGAAGGATAAGCACCGATACGGTAGTTAGCAGCAGCGCCAGCTGTTGTTGTACCTGCGATCTTGTTCTCCATAGAGTATGAACCTACAGTAGTTGCATCAGCAGCTACGAAGCCCTTACCGGCACGCTCACGGATCTGGTTAACGATCTCGATAACCTTACCGTAGTTACCCTCCTGGTAGTAGCACTCAGCACGCAACAACAGAATCTCAGCGAAACGGATGATGTGG
>JAGBYV010000054.1 GCA_017628595.1 Alistipes sp. | reverse complement strand
CTATTTGCAATGTTTCAGCTGCACTACTTTCAGCGCTCGTTCATCTTCCCATTGCTGATGCGAGGCAACTCTAAGATGCCTCTTGGAATTGTGGCGCTGGGATTTGTCTTTAATACGCTCAATGCCCTGATGCAGGGCGGCTGGATATTCTACCTTTCGCCCGAGGGGTATTACGCCGATTGGTTCTCACGACCGTTTATATATGTTGGTGCGGTGGTATTCTTTGCCGGTATGTTTATCAATTTGCAGGCCGACTACATCATCCGCCACCTGCGCAAGGCGGGCGATACACGCCACTATATACCCCGTGGCGGAATGTTTCGCTACGTCTCGTCGGCCAACTACTTTGGCGAGCTGGTCGAGTGGATGGGCTTTGCCATTGCCTCGTGGTCGTGGGCAGGCGTTGTGTTTGTGCTGTGGACATTTGCTAACCTCGCACCCCGCTCCTCTTCGCTCTATAAGCGTTACGAGCGAGAGTTTGGTGAGGAGTTTACCTCGCTTGGCAGGAAGCGCATCATCCCCTTTATCTATTAGAAAACAACCTTAACGATGAAAGATACAAAAGATTCTATTCTTTTTACGCCCTATAAGCTGGGACCCGTGACACTGCGCAATCGAACGATTCGCTCGGCGGCATTTGAGTCCATGGGTAAGGATTTCGGCCCAACACAGGCGCTGAAGGATTACCACGTCAGCGTAGCACGTGGCGGTGTGGGAATGACCACGCTTGCCTATGCTTCGGTCAATCGTAGTGGCATTTCGTTCAACTCACAGCTCTGGTTGCGTGATGAGATTGTCCCTGCGCTGCGTGATATTACCGATGCTGTCCATAAGGAGGGTGCTGCCGTAGGTATTCAGATTGGCCACTGCGGAAATATGACCCACTGGGAGACGGCGGGCAGTTTTCCCGTTTCGGCATCGAATGGCTTTAACCTCTATTCGCCCACGTTCCATCGTCGTCTGCGCGCATCGGAGCTGACCGAGATGGCAAAGGATTTTGGTCGTGCCGTGCGCACGGCTCACAAGGCTGGTTTCGATAGTGTGGAGGTGCACGCCGGTCACGGTTATCTTATCTCGCAGTTCCTCTCGCCGTGGACCAACCGTCGCAGGGATGAGTTCGGTGGCTCGTTGGCTAACCGTATGCGCTTTATGAATATGTGCCTGGAGGAGGTTATGAGCCAGGCGGCACGCTGCAATATGGCTGTGCTCGTGAAGCACAATATGGAGGATGGCTTCAGGGGAGGAATCGAGATTCCCGAATCGATAGAGATAGCCCAGCAGATCGAGCGCTTTGGCGTTCACGGCATAGTGCTCTCGTCGGGCTTTGTGTCACGTGCGCCGATGGCTGTGATGCGTGGTCGCATTCCAACGAAGACTATGGGCTACTATATGGGCTGGAACGAGTGGCTGCAGAAGATTGTGGTGTCGTTGTTTGGTCAGTGGATGATCAAGCAGTACGACTTCGAGGAGTGTTTCTTTTTGGAGAATGCCAAAAAGTTCCGTGCCGCATTGAAGGGTCCGCTTGTATATGTAGGCGGTCTGGTGTCGCGTGAGGGCATAGAACGAGTGCTGGACGAGGGCTTCGAGATGGTGCAGATGGCACGAGCCCTGATCAACGATCCGGCGTTTGTAAATAAGATGCTGGCGGGCGATATGGCTACCCGCTCGGGTTGCGACCATAAGGACTACTGCATTGCTCGTATGTACTCGGTTGATATGAAGTGTTGTCACCATTGCGATAACCTGCCCAAGGTTATCCGTAAAGAGCTGGGTCTGTAATGCGTCGCGGAGAGGTTTTCCCAGGGTCGAAGACGGCGCTTGTGACGGGTGCATCGCGAGGCATAGGTCGATGCTACGCCCTGCAATTGGCTGCACTTGGGTACAATGTGCTGGTGGTGGCCTCGGGTGAGGAGGAGTTGCTCCGCTCGGCCGACGAGGTGCGTATGGCAAGTCAAGATGTGTGGGTGCGCACATTGGTTAAGGATCTGGCTACGCCTACGGCTGCCGAGGAGCTGTTTGCCTATACTGAGGCGGAGGGTATAAAGGTCGATGTGCTGGTGAATAATGCCGGTATCTTCTCGTTCTGCGATGTGCTCTCGACGCCCATGGAGCGTATCGAACGGGTGATATATCTTCACGATATTACAACTACGAAAACGTGCCGACTCTATGCCGCCGATATGATCGGTCGTGGGGGAGGGCGCATACTCAATATGTCCTCATATTCGATATGGATGCCCTATCCGGGCTTGTCGCTCTATAGCGCGAGCAAGGCCTATCTGAAGAGTTTTTCGGTTGCTTTTTCCAAGGAGGTGGAGGAGCATGGCGTGACCGTTACGGCTGTCTGCCCTGCGGGCATTGCAACTGATCTGTATGGCCTTTCACCAAAATTGCAGCGCTTTGGTGTGCGTACGGGAATACTGATGACACCCTAGAGTTGCGCCCGAAGAGGACTAAACGGTATGTTCCGAGGTCAGCGTTGTAAGGTGCCCGACTGGTGGTTCCGTCTGCTGATTCCCGTGTGTCAGGCTGTCGGTGGCCCTGTGATGCGCTGGCTCAGACGTTTTACTATGCAGTTTCAGAAATAAACATAAAAGGCCGCTAACTTAAAAAAGTTAGTCGGCCTGTTTTTAATATTTAGCAGGGATTACTT
>JAGBYV010000053.1 GCA_017628595.1 Alistipes sp. | reverse complement strand
GTTGAGTATTTCCTCGGCCGCGAGGATACCATCCAGACGCATCAGATGGAGGAGATTCTCATTGCTAACAATATCATGCGCCGTGCAGGCTATGGCTGGGGTAACCAGCGTCCCGACAAGGAGACACCGGCTCACATCAAATCGTGGAGCCACCACACAAACAATGCATCAAACTTCGTCGTTGCTAACAACATCTTCGACCGCAGCACGCGCGATCTGCTCAACATCGCTGCAGCCAAGAGCGAATCGATGCCAACGCTCGCGAACAACACCTACATCCAGCATCGTGGCGCAAGTGCCGGTTCATGGGGTAGCGAGGGTAAGATCTACATATACGATGATACGGTAGCCAAGAGTCTGGAGGAGGTATTCGGCGAGAAGAGTGGAAAAATCGTCTTTGTCGAAGAGTAGTTTTTGACTCTGCGTTGCGCTATTCTGCCAAAAATCACTATCTTTAGCCTCACAAAACGAATTTATAACTTTATAACGACAATAGTATGGAATTTGAAGGCGTAGTTTATAAGATATTGCCTGCTACCAAAGGTACATCAGCCCGTGGTGAGTGGCAGCGTCAGGAGGTGATCTTCGAGTTGCCCCAGGAGTTTTCGCGCAAGATATGCGTAATATTTTTCAACAAGGAGTCTGACGTAGCGCGCCTGCGTGAGGGTGCGACATACACCGTATCGGTGAACATCGAGTCACGCGAGTTTAACGGCAAGTGGTACACCGACGTACGCGCATGGCGTGTACAGCCCAAGCAGGAGGAGGCCGCAGCCCCCGCAATGCCCGATATGCCTCCCTTTGCCGAGGAGCCTTCGTACGCAGCACCTGCAGCCCCCATGGCCGAGGTGGACGATCTGCCCTTCTAATCAGGCGACAACCAAAACAAAAAAATTCCCGAACCCATTGCGGATTCGGGAATTTTTATTTTGTCGTATATCAGGCGTTACTCTGCTGATGCGGGCTCTGCACCAGCACGGATAACGTCGTGCAACTCAACCTTGAACTCAAGTGCTGCGTTGGGGCCGATAGGACCGCTACCTGTTACGCCATAACCCAACTCTGAGGGAATCCACAGAGTGATCTGACCACCCTTGCCTACGAGCTGCAAGCCCTCGGTCCAACCCTTAATCACACCGTTCAAGGGGAACTCGATAGACTCACCACGCTCATACGATGAGTCAAAAACAAAACCATCCTTGAGCTTACCCTCGTAATCAACCTTAACGGTATCCTCGGCTGTAGGCTTCGTTGCCATGTCACCCTCGCGGTCGATACGATACAACAGACCGCTCTCGGTCTTCTGAACGCCCTTCTGCTTCTCTACCTCAGCGAGCCATGCCTCCGACTCGGCAGCATTCTGCAAAGGCAACTTAGTAATATAGTAGTCCTGAATGATAGCCTGTGCCAAGCTCTCGTTAATGGTAGCCTCACCAGCTGCATAATCCACGATACCCTTCTTCAACCAATAGGTCTGCAAGGGGAGACGTGAGCTGCGGATATTGACACCCATATAGGTACCATAGGCCTCAGAGATCTCCTTACGCTGAGCCTCGTCGCCCTGGAATACATCGAAATCGACGAAATCCTCACGAACCAGCTGACGTGTAGAGTCTGTAGCCATGAGCTCCGCTGCCTTAGCGTTCATGCGCTCGATACGGGGACCGCTGAAGAAAGCCTCAAGCTTTGTGCGAGCCTCCTCCTGCTGGGGATCCTCAGCTACAATCTCCTCGAAGAGCTGCTTCTCCATTGCATCGTTCATTACAGCCCAATCCAGCTTCAACTCGGGCATATCATAAATGATACCGCTACCGATATTGACACCAAAAGCATATGAGAGCGAGTCCATCTGCGACTTATTACCCTTCACAAAGGTAACATTGCTCTGGCCACCGCAGGCAGCCATCACGACCGCACACATTAAAACGGCCGCTGTGTAAATCATCTTTTTCATCTTCTTTTCTTTTGTTTATTTCGTGTTTTTATCTTCTATGCTTAACCTCAACGATCTGCACATCATAGCGCAGCATCTCATTGGATTTGATACCCTTCTCGCTATCGCCGGCCGAGCCATAAGCCATCGACGAGGGCAACCAGAGTGTAAGGCTACCGCCCTGACCCACCAGTCGTACGCCATCACGCAATCCCGGCACCAGCTGATCTACGCGTGTACGCAACGTATCGGCACGCTCCGATGCGGGATCGACCTCCTCGCCCGCAAGGTTGGTGGCACGATATGTAAATGCAATGGTATCGCGCTCGGTGTTGACCGTCTGATTCATATCGCCAAGTGTGGCAACCTTATACGTAAGGCCATTCGGAGTGCGAACCACATCGCCATCCGATGCCGCCAGATCGTTCAGATACTGCTCCTCGTAACCGCGCACACGCTCATACACATCGTAATTGATGTAACCGAGCAGGTAGGTCTTACCCTCCTCAAGCGAGAAACGCTCACGGCCACGCAGTGTCTCGTCGATTGCCGTGATAACAGCATCGGCATTGATGGTCGAGTCCATCTGCATAATGTTGTAGGCAATATTCATACCCACAACGTATGACAATGAGTCACGACTATCGGTCAAACTAACCGAGCCACCACGACCGCCGCACGACGCCACAAAGAGCACCGCCACGAGCATAAGCCACATTATGGAAGAGTGTTTTCTCATATTATAATGCTTTAAAAATCAGATTATCCTCCGATTTAATCATGCAAAGATACGAAAATTTCATTTTTTCCATATATTTGCCTGAGAAAAACAACACATAAAGCATATGAAGGTTATAATTGATCGTGCAATCCCCTATATTCAAGGCATATTGGAGCCTTACGCCGAGGTTGTGTACCTCGACGGCAACGCCTTCACGGCACGCGATGTGCACGATGCCGACTGCCTTATCATTCGTACCCGCACCCGCTGCAACCAGACTCTGTTAGAGGACTCCAGCGTTAAGATGATTGCCACGGCAACCATCGGTTTTGACCACATCGACCTGCAATATTGCGCATCGCACGGCATTGAGGTGGTTACCGCCGCAGGCTGCAACGCCGCAGGCGTGTTGCAGTGGGTGGCCTCGACACTTGCTCTGCTCGCCAAGGAGGAGGGCTGGCAGCCAAGTGAGCGCACGCTGGGCATCGTAGGTGTCGGAAATGTGGGACACCTGGTTGAGCAGTATGCCCGAGAGTGGGGTTTCCGCGTTCTGCGCTGCGACCCACCGCGCCACGAGCGTGAGGGTGGCGACTTCCTCAAGCTAGAGGAGGTGGCAGCACAAGCGGATATAATCACCTTTCACACACCACTCGACAGCACAACATTCCATCTGCTCGATGAGAGAATCGTAAGCCTGATCCCCCGCCATAGCACCATCATCAATGCCTCCCGTGTTGAGGTGGCATCAACCAAGGCTCTGCTCGATGCGCCACAGCGTCTATGCCTGGATGTATGGGAGAATGAGCCCAACATCAATCGGGAGCTACTGGCAAAGGCCTTCGTTGCAACGCCCCACATTGCCGGCTACTCGGCACAGGGCAAGGCCAACGCCTCATCAATTGTCGTGCGTGCCATAGCCGAGCGATTTGCTCTGCCTCTGACTAACTGGTACCCTCAACAGGTGCAACCCGCAGAGCGCCGCGCAATAGAGTGGTCGGATATGTGCCAGACCATTGCCCGCTACTGCGATCTTAAGGCCCAGAGCGAGCATATGCGACTACATAGTGCCGATTTTGAGTCATTACGCAACAACTACCACTATCGCGAGGAGTATTTCTAAAGCAATAGCACCGATTTTATAGATTTTATTTCTATCTTTGTACGAATATGTACCTCTAAAGAGGTAACGGGACACAATGAAGAGTATTTTTACACCCATACGCTATCTTCTCAGCGATGACTTCGCCCTGCTTCTGGCTCGCTGGCGAACAGCTATGCTCGCCCGTATGCCGCTCTTTTTGGCACTTCGACGCAAACGCTATACACTGCAGACTGACTATCTCGGAACGGAGGTCTTTGGCATGAAGTTCCCTTCGCGCATAGGTCTGGGTGCCGGATACGACCGCAATGGCGAACATATAAACGTCATGGAGGCCACAGGTTTCGGCTTTATGGAGATAGGAACCATCACACCCAAGCCACAACGTGGCGGCCCTTCGCCCGCTCTGCATAAGCTTCCAAAGAACCGCGCACTGCTCTACTGCGGACAGACCGAGAGTCAGGGCGTAGAGCGCGTAATCGAGAATATAAAGAGTCAAAACCACAACATAATCATCGGCTGCAACATCGCCAAGAACGATGCTACAGCGCCAGAGGATGCACCGCAGGAGTATCTGCGTCTGTTCCGCCCGCTCTACCAGTATGCCGATTACTTTACGGTTAACATCTGCCGCAACTCATCCGAGCGAGCCTATGTCCCCACCTCGCGTGAGGAGATCATGGCAATTCTGCAACCTCTGTTCGAGTTCCGCCGAGGACAAAACCAGTATCGACCCATCCTGCTCAAGATATCGCCCGATCTGAGTGACGAGCAGATCGACCTTATGACCGACATCATGATCGACACTCCGCTTGACGGTATGGTGGCATGTGCAGGTACAACTGGCCGATACGGGCTGGAGGAGTCTACGCAGATCATTCACTCACTTGGTCGCAAAGCCGGAGCATTAACGGGTGCTCCCCTGCGCGAACGCGCACTGGAGGTTGTACGCCGAGTGCATGAGCGAGCCAAAGGCACCTACCCCATCATCGGCTGTGGCGGCATCTCCACGGCTGACGACGCCATGGCCATGATTGAGGCCGGCGCCACACTGGTACAGGTAACAACAGAGTATATTTACGGCGGAGGCAAATCAATTCTCAACATGCGCATGGGACTGAATGAGCGTCTGCGCAAGGCACAACAACGCCAAACAAACCAATAAAGGATGATCAAAGCAACCATCATAACCATCGGCGATGAGATTCTCATCGGCCAGATTGTCGATACCAACTCTACGAGTATAGCAAAACACCTCAACACTGCGGGTATCACCGTCGTGGAGAAGCTTTCGATCGGCGACCAGGCCGAGCAGATTGAGCAGAGCATTGCACGTGCAGTGGCACAGAGTCAGGTGGTAATCATCACCGGAGGTCTGGGCCCCACAAAGGACGATATAACCAAACATACGCTGGCACGCATATTCAACTCCAGGATGCACGAAGATGAGCGCGTGTGCAACCACGTTCACGCGCTGCTCGAGCGTCGTGGCATCACGTTCAATGATCTGAACCGCTCACAGGCTATGGTTCCCGACTGCTGCACGGTGCTTTTCAATGCCTACGGCACAGCGCCAGGCATGTGGTTCGAGACAGAGAACGGTGCAGTTGTCATCTCGTTGCCGGGCGTGCCATTCGAGATGGAGCATCTGATGGAGGATGAGGTTATGCCACGCCTGAAGGCTCACTTCTCGCTCCACGCCAACGTGCATCGCACAATGATTACCGCAGGCTTGCCCGAGTCGATGCTTGCCGAGAGGATTGAGCAGTGGGAGGATGCCC
The DNA here is from genome assembly GCA_017628595.1 of Alistipes sp. Lineage (GTDB taxonomy): Bacteria > Bacteroidota > Bacteroidia > Bacteroidales > Rikenellaceae > Alistipes. The sequence goes on along the minus strand of JAGBYV010000053.1, from coordinate 1,125 downwards.
TGCCCAAGTGGATGAAGCTGGCCTACCTGCCCGCGCCCAACATCGTACGTCTGCGTCTGTCGGCATACGATCAGGAGGATGGCGAGGCGGCTCGCGAGGCTATAAATACGGAGTTTGACAAGTTGCACAATATAATCCCCGGCCACATTGTCGGCTTTGAGGGAGCTACGATGCAATCGCTCGTACACGAGATTATGCGTGAACGTGGAGTAACGCTCGCCACAGCGGAGAGTTGCACGGGCGGCGCGATTGCCTCGCTCTTCACGGCTATGGCTGGTGCTTCGGCCTACTTTATGGGAGGTGTTGTAGCATACGCCAATAAGGTGAAGCGAGATGTGCTGGGAGTTAATTATGACGATATAATGACACACGGTGCCGTCAGCGAGACTGTGGCGCGTCAGATGGCCGAGGGCGTGCGCCGCATAACAGGAGCTGACTATGCCATCGCCACCACGGGTATAGCAGGCCCCACGGGAGGCAGCGAGGCAAAACCTGTAGGTACGGTGTGGATGGCTGTTGCTACGCCAACGCATACTGTTGCCGTGATGCGTAACTCGGGCCTTGACCGCGGACAGATCATTTCACGTGCATCGGCATACGCCATTGAACTATTATATAAGGAGTTGAAAGGATAGTAAAACAATAATAATCCAAACTAAACACTTTTTATTATGAAACTCAGACATTTAGGTTGTCTTACTTTGGCTGCGGCGCTGCTTAGCGGTTGCGGTCAGAAGTGGACAAGTGAGGACAAGGGTTCTCACATCGAGATCACACAGACCAAGGGTGCCACACTCGGTTACTCTGCAAAGTCTGGTGTACAGATTCTCACCAAGGGCGGTTATGCTTTCAAGGATTTGAACCGCAACGGTAAGGTGGATATCTACGAGGATTGGCGCAAGCCCGTGCAGCAGCGTGCCGAGGATTTGGCATCGCAGATGACCATCGAGCAGATTGCAGGTCTTATGCTCTACAGTGCCCACCAGGCAGTTCCTACCGAGGAGATCTCTGAGGCACAGATGAAGTTCCTCACCGAGGATAACCTTCGTCACGTATTGGTTACACGCGTAGGCTCTCCCGAGATTGCTGCCAAGTGGAGCAACAACGTACAGGCTTACGTTGAGG
>JAGBYV010000052.1 GCA_017628595.1 Alistipes sp. | reverse complement strand
GGATTGTATCACGATGATTGACAATATCATGTGGCGTGCCAAGACGGCTGATGATCCCGAGTTCAACGACGAACTCAACATCTGCCGCCGACAGATTGACCAGATTGATGCCGAGATCTTTGATCTGCTGAACCGCCGTATGCACACCAGCGACAAAATAGGAGAGATCAAGAAGGCCAACAATGTGGCGATTCTGCAGAGCAACCGCTGGGAGGATATCTGCCGCCGCATGCTCACCATCACACGCCGTATGGGTCTGAGCGAGGAGTTTGTTCGCACCGTTCTGGAGGCTATCCACGTCGAGAGCATCAACCGCCAGAATGAGATAATGAATAATTAGGAATTTATTCCTTATAGTTTGGGTCTGTCTAATAATATTAGACAGGCTCTTTTTGTTTATTTCGGCACAGAATTATCGCTATTGACAAAAAAAAGATTAAATTTGTACTTGAGAAATTATGGATAAATTCTTCACATACCAATCACTGCGACTGCACTACACCGACTGTGGCGAGGGGCACCCTATCCTGCTGCTGCACGGCTGGGGTTGCAATACCGACACCTTCAACACAATACGCCCCTTCCTGGAGGCGAGGTTTCGTGTTCTGACGGTCGATTTCGCTGGCTTTGGGCAGAGTGACGAGCCCACTAAGGTGTGGGGCGTAGAGGAGTATACCCGCTCCATCGAGGCACTTGCCAAGGCCGAGGGTGTGGAGAACCCCATACTTATAGGCCACTCGTTCGGTGGTCGTGTGTCGATAGTCTATGCCTCGCGCAACAAGGTGCAGAAAGTGATGCTCGTCGATTCAGCAGGCGTAAAGCCTCGTCGCTCATTCTCGTACTACCGCAAGGTATATACCTTCAAATTATTAAAACGTCTTGCTCCTATAGTTTTGGGCAAGGCTCGTGCCGAGCAGATGATTCAGGCTCGTCGCGCAAAGGCCGGATCTTCGGACTATAATCAGGCCTCGCCCATGATGCGCCAGGTGTTGTCGAAGGTTGTAAACGAGGATTTGTGCCATCTGATGCCGAAGATTACCGCCCCTACCCTGCTATTCTGGGGCGAAACGGACACTGCAACGCCATTGGCTGATGCTAAGAAGATGGAAAAACTCATACCCGATGCAGGACTTGTTACGGTAGCTGGGGCTGGCCACTTCTCATTTTTGGAGAATACGCCATTGTTCCTGCGCGTAGCGGAGAGTTTTCTACAGAAAGAGATAAATAAGAGATAAACGATGTTTGAGAATATCATATTTTGGGCGGGATATATTGCTCTATGGGCTGCCGTTGTGCGATACGACATACACATGTTTCAGCACAACTCCTATCGCGTAGAGCGATATGCAAGATGGTATCGCAGCAATAGTAACATTTTGCGTTCAGCACTTATTGCATTTCTCGTAGCGCTGACGTTCATCCCTGTTTACAAATGGGCTGTATTGACGGCTATTGCCCTGACGATGTTTGGCGAGGCATGGCGCGAGTTCCGTGCAAAATACAAGAAGCCGCTGGTTTACACGATGCGTGTATGGCGACTCATTATCTCGGCAGCCTTACTTACCGCAGCAATGATTGCTGCCGCGATATATTTTGTGCCGGCATATGCTCCTGCAATCGCTCTCGGATTGCTGGTTATGCCCATTATAATGCTCCTGGCCAATGTGATAAACAAGCCGCTGGAGGCTGCCATATCGCGCTGGTACTACAACGATGCCAAGCGCATTCTGCGTTCTATGCCCGATCTTACCATCATCGGCGTTACGGGCAGCTTCGGAAAGACATCCACGAAACACTACTTATACCGCATACTTGCCGAGAAGTATAACGTGCTGATGACACCCGGTAATTTCAACACTACGCTGGGTGTAATTCGCACCGTGCGCGAGCATCTGAAGCCCCATCATCAGATCTTCATCGTCGAGATGGGAGCCAAGCAGGTGGGCGACATCAAGGAGATTTGCGATCTGGTACACCCAACAATAGGTATTGTTACAGCCGTAGGTGAGATGCACCTCGAGACATTCGGCTCGCTGGATAATGTTCGAAAGACCAAATTCGAGCTTCTGGATGCACTACCTGCCAATGGTCTGGGCGTTGTCAACATGGATTCGGCACCCATTGCCGATGGTACAATGCCATCACAATGCCGCATAATTGGCTATGGAGTGGCAAATGCCAACACCCATTACCGTGCCGAGCAGATTGATTATGCTCCCACGCAGACTACATTCTCCATCCTGTCACAGAACACCGTATGCGAAGGCTACGCAACACACCTTGCAGGTCGCGGCAATATACTCAACCTGCTGGCAGCCGTGGCCGTAGCCGATTATTTAGGTGTTCCGCAGGCGCAGCAGAAGCGAGCCATGCGACAGATCGAGCAGATCGAGCACCGACTCAGCATAAAGCGCACTGCAGGAGGCATTACCATCATCGATGATGCCTATAACTCCAACCCCGCGGGAGCAGAGATGGCTCTCGAGGTGCTACGCGACTTCCAGCGTCCGCAAGGAGCTCATCGCATTATGGTTACACCGGGTTTTGTGGAGATGGGCGAGAGCCAATATCGCAACAACAAGGAGCTGGGCTGTAAGATAGCCTCTGCTGCCGACATTGCCATAGTGGTGAACAGGGTCAATCGCGACGCCATTACAGAGGGACTTTGTCAGGGTGGCATGTCAGAGTCGCAAATTATCCTTGCCGACACTTTTGCCGAGGCATCGGCTCGTCTGGCCGCAATGATGCGTGCGGGCGATGTGGTACTGTATGAGAACGATCTGCCCGACTCATTTAAATAGAAAACGATTAATACAAACAATAATGAAGAGCAAAATCAACGTAGGCGTAATCTTTGGAGGCCGTTCTGTCGAGAACGAGATCTCTGTACTCACTGCCATCCAGGCTATGGAGGCTATCAACACCGAGAAGTACGACATCACGCCCATATATATCACCAAGGAGGGCCGCTGGTACACAGGCACGGCACTGCGCGATAGCAAGAACTACAAGAATATGGAGAGCCTCTACGCCTCATGCGAGGAGGTATATCTGCGCCCGATATATGGCGACAACCATCTCTACAAGGTGCGCAAGCCACTGTTTGGAAGCGACGTGGTAGCTACGCTCGATGTTATCCTGCCTGCTCTGCATGGCACCAACTGCGAGGATGGTTCATTCCAGGGCACAATCGAGATGACGGGCATACCCTACGCCGGCTGCAACGTACTGGCATCGGCTAACGGCATGGACAAAATTACAATGAAGATGGTTCTGGCTGCAAGCGGCATCCCCGTAATTGACTACGTATGGTTTTCGGACAAGGAGTGGTTTGCAAGCGAGGATGGAACTATCGCACGCATTGAGGAGAAGCTCGGCTATCCTGTAATCGTAAAGCCGGCCGACTCGGGTTCAAGTGTAGGTATTTCGGCCGTACACAACCGCGAGGAGCTTCAGCAGGCCGTTGAGAATGCCATCTCGTACTCGAAGCGTATCATCGTTGAGCATCTTGTCGAGCAGCTCAAGGAGATTAACTGTTCGGTGCTGGGTAACTACTACGAGTGCGAGGCGTCGGTATGTGAGGCTCCGATTCGCAGCGGCGAGATTCTCAGCTACGAGGATAAATATCTCGGTGGCGGCAAAGGCGGCGCAAAGGGTGGCGTGAAGGAGTCACGAGGCATGCACTCTACCGTACGCGAGATTCCAGCTCGTCTGCCCGAGGAGCAGACCGAATTCATCCGCACCAAGGCTGTTGAGACCTTCAAGGCGCTGGCGTGTGATGGCGTGGCACGTATCGATTTTATGATCGATGAGAAGGATAATGCAATTTATGTGAACGAGATAAATACTATTCCTGGCTCTTTATCGTTCTATTTATGGGAGGCCACAGGTATTAAGTTCGAGCAACTGGTCGAGCGTTTACTCGAGATAGCCTTCGAGCGCAAGCGCGACTCATCGTTCAAGACCACCAGCTACAAGGAGAACATATTCAACTACTCGATAGGTGGTGCGAAGGGCGCTAAGGGCGCAAAGCGATAAACAAGTTCAACAGCAGTCTAACCCAGTAAAACCTCACATTATGAAACGATTGATTTTAGCATTTGCCCTGGCATTTACGCTCTCATCGTGTGGCATTGGTTACTATGCCTATGACACTCCCGTGCCCGTAACCGGCTCGATCAATATCTCGTTGCAACCTTCGTGGGGTCCAGCGGGTTATGATTATGCGATGTACTACTACTTCCCCGAGTTCAACTTCTACTACGACGTTGAGCGTGCCGTGTTCCACTACCTGAACTATGGCCGATGGGTATCGGCAAAGGTGTTGCCACACGGTCGTCACTTCCCCACCGACCTGCATCGCTACTACAAGGTTGTAATCAACCACCGTAACCCGTGGAACTACAACCGTCAGCACAAAAATCAGTACAAGCACTTCAAGGGTGTCTACAACCAGCGCAATCTGCGCGACGTGAGAGGTAACGGTCACTACCAGAACAATCCTCGCACTGAACCACCGCGCCGCATACACTATCAGAACTCAACACCCTCGCGCAACAACAATACCGCGCGACCAGGCAATGGCAGCAGACCCGGCTCGCAGGGCAATATCGGTCAGGGACAACGTCCCGGACAGGGACAGCGCCCCGCAGGTCAGGGAGGAACGGTGTCGCGTCCTAACAACAACCCGCCCAAGGGCAACTCATCGGGCAATGTGCGTCCCGGCGGTCAGGGCGGATCGAAGGGCGGTGCTACCAATAGCCGTTCGACATCATCGCAGTCATCAGGCGCGACGGGCTCTCGCTCAACAGGCTCTCGTGGCAGATAATACTTACACACAACTATAAAACAACAATAACATGAAACGATTACTCCTTATTTTTGCCATGACCTGTATGGCTATGCAGGCATCGGCCGGCATTGTCCCCAAGTTCAAGTGGGGTGTTAAGGCTGGTATGGATTATCAGAGCAATAACTTCAGCGATAGCATCAACAACTTCCAGTTTGACTCAAGCACTGGCTGGTATGCCGGCTTGCAGGGCGACCTCACATGGGTTGGATTCGGTATTCACCCCGAGATCCTCTTCTCGCACAACGCCTTTGATGTTGCGGGCGGCCTTGGCAAGGTAAAGCTGAACAAGGTTGATATTCCCGTGCTGTTGCAGTACCGTCTGCTGGGTGTGCTCGCACTGCAGGCAGGTCCCACGTTCTGCGTAATGACCGATACAAGTGGCGAGATGACAGGCGTAGAGTGGGATTTCAATCGTCCTACGATTGGCTACGCAGTAGGTGCCGAGGCTCGTATCTGGAAGCTCAGCGTATCGGCTCGCTATAACGGCTCATTCAAGCGCAGCGAGGTGCTGGGTTACACCACGGGCAAGAACAAGATTGATACATTCCAGCTAGGTGTAGGATTCTACTTCTAACCGCTGACATACCAACAAAAAAAGGAGGCTACCCAATCGGATAGCCTCCTTTTTTATTTACTGCATATTAGAAGTTGTACACCGCAACGTATGCCAATGCTGCCAGCGCTGCACCGGTGAGCGGGCCAAGGATAGGCACCCAGCTGTAGCCCCAGCCGCTTGAGCCCTTACCCTTGATGGGCAGCAGAGCGTGAGCGATACGAGGACCAAGGTCACGCGCGGGGTTCAAGGCATAACCTGTAGTACCACCGAGTGACATACCTACGGCAACGATCAACATCGCTGTGGGGAAGCTTGCCAAGCCACCCATACCCACCTCGGGAGTATTCTCCGTATTGCCGATAGCCAGGATAACGAAGATCAAAAGCATAGTAGCAACCAACTCGCAGAAGAAGTTGCGAACCTTGTTTTCGATGGCGGGGATGGTACAGAAGATACCGAGTTTGGTAGCAGGATCGTCCGTAATATCGAAGTGATCCTTATAATAGATATACACCAGCGTTGCACCGCAGAATGCACCGAGCATCTGTGCTACGACATATCCCGCAACGTGCGCCCAGGGGAACGAACCAGCAATGGCAAAGCCCAATGTTACAGCAGGGCTAAGGTGTGCGCCAGAGTAAGGACCAGCAATCAGCACACCTGTCATAACGGCAAGACCCCATGCCAAAGTGATTACGATCAGGCCTGCGTTATTACCCTTTGTTCCCTTCAAGGAGTGGTTGGCAACGAATCCGTCACCCATCAGAAT
>JAGBYV010000051.1 GCA_017628595.1 Alistipes sp. | reverse complement strand
TCTCGAAGATGATCAGCCACTTCTCGTGGGTTCCCCTCCTGAACGACTACTCTGAGGGTACAGCCATGGACTGGATGGTAAAACAGATGTAACAGATGATAATAAATAAAAAATGTCTGCCAATGCGTGCAGACCTTTTTTTTGAGCTGAATCCGAGACTTGAACTCGGGACCCCTTCATTACGAGTGAAGTGCTCTACCACTGAGCTAATTCAGCCTGAGAGCGTTGTGTGTGGCTCTTTACGCATGCAAATATCGCAATTTTTTTGAAAGATACGATATGTTGCGTGGAAAAAAATAGACTTTTTAATACAAAAGCCCGGGCCTGAGGCTCGGGCTTTTATATTTTCCTGCTTATCGTGCAGCGGGTGCAGGCAGACCGGGCTTGGTGGGGATGCGACCCTCATCCATAGCGGCGCTCAGTGCGATCCATGCTGCGATAACTGCGTCAACCTTCAGATCCTCCAGTGACAGACGCTCGTAAGTATCCATCACGGTGTGGTAAGTACGACCATACTCCAACTCATCCTGGATGAACTGGTATGCGGGCAGACCCAAACCGTTGAATACTACGTGGTCGGTGCTGCCTGTACGGCGCAATGAGAGTGTCTTGAAGCCGATAGTCTCGATGTGCTTCTTCCAAGCCTCAAAGAAGGGAACAGCCTGATCGTTCTCCTCAAGATAGATACCGCGGAAACGGCCTGAACCATTGTCCATATTCAGGTAGAGTGCGAAGTTATCGTAACCGTCGAGCTTCTTGCCCTTAGCCGAGTCGTAGAGGTTGATGTTAGCGTAGCCGCGTGAGCCATAGAGACCCTGCTCCTCGCCACCCCACAATGCAAGGCGGATAGTACGCTTGGGCTGGATGCCGAGTGACTTGATGATACGCATAGCCTCCATCATTACTACGCAACCCGATGCGTTGTCGGCACCACCTGTACCACCGTGCCATGAGTCGAAGTGAGCACCGATGAGCACTACCTCATTCTTGAGCTTGGGGTCAGTACCGGGGATCTCGGCGATAACGTTGTTGATGCGCTGGTTGTTGGTGAAGGTGTTCTTGATGTTGAGCTCCATCTCTACCTTCTCGCCCTTGGCGATCATACGAGCCATACGGCCGTGATCCTCGATGGGGAGCATAACCTCGCAAATAGGCTCGGGGTCACCCACCTTATATGATACACCGCGTGAGGGAGCTACGTTGAATGTACCGCCACCGCTGATGATAGCTGCGGGCTTCTCCTCCTTGAGCATATTGGTGATTGCAGTCTGCAACTCGCGTGATGCCATAGAGGCTGCGCGGCTGATAGAGGGGATACGGCTGTTAGAGGTGGGACGGGGATCCTGTGAAAGAACCTCCAGCTCCTCCTCGGTAAAGCGTGTTGCCAGAGGGTTGAAGTTCATCTGGTAGGTCTGAGTCTCGGGCATCAATACGATCTTGCCTGCGAGCTTACCCTTATACTTGTCCAGATCGGCTACAGTCTGAGCCTCGATGAGTACAACCTCACCCTTCACAAGGCCGTTGGTGCTGCCTGACCACGCCTTGGGGTTACCTGCAAAACTTGTGTAGTAGGGAGCAGTCATGGCAACGTAGTTCATCTCGTTGTCCCAGCCACCCTTGGCAAAGTCGAATGCATACTCGGCACGGGGATTCGACAGACCCATCTCCTTGAGGTACTCGATCACCATCTGCTCTGCACGCAGCTTGAGCTTCGATGCTGCCAGACGCGGGCCCATATTATCTGTCATCAACTGAGCCATCTCCTCAATCTTAGATTTGGCAAAACCCTCCTGCTTCACCTTGTAGGCGAGCTCGGGAGAGAGACTGTTCTGCGCAAATGCGACGCCACCACCCATCATCACGACGGCAAGCAGCGATAAAATTACTCTCTTCATTTCTCTTTAGTTTTTAGTTAGTATTATATTTTATGATTTTTAGCTTGCGTAAATTGACGCTATTGTGGAATGCAAAGATATGCGTTATTTTGTAAAAGGAAAGAATTATTTTTGTATATTTGCAGTATGGATTGCATTTTTTTCGCATATATAGCCGAAAATTCTGCATATTTAGCCAAAATGAGAAAAACACTATGATTACATTCCTAATTTGTCTTATTGCACTCGTTGCTGCCTACTTCCTCTATGGAGCCTATCTCGACCGGGTTTGCCAGATTGACGAGAAGGCAACGGTCCCCTCTGCTGCGCTCTACGATGGGGTTGATTATATCCCCATGCCGCGCTGGCGCACCTTCCTTATACAGCTGCTCAACATTGCGGGCGTAGGCCCTATCTTTGGCGCTATCATGGGAGCCTGTTTCGGCCCTGTGGCCTTTTTGTGGATTACGCTGGGTGGTATCTTCGTGGGTGCCATGCACGACTATGTGTCGGGAGTGATCCTGCTGCGAAACGACGGCCTTAGTCTGCCCGAGATCGTTGGCCGCTATCTGGGTAGTGGCATGTTGCAGCTCATGCGCGTAATATCTATGGTGCTGCTCATATTGGTGGGTGTGGTATTTATGCGTTCGCCCGCCAGCATCCTGGTGGAGATGGTGCCTGCTATACCCTATTGGTGGTGGGTAGCAATTATTCTGTTCTACTACTTCATTGCTACGATGCTGCCCATCGATAAACTCATCGGCAAGGTATACCCCCTCTTCGGTGCAGCGCTTATCATCATGGCGCTGGGTTTGTTGTGCGTATTGTTCTTCGATAGTTATACTATTCCCAATCTGACCTTCTCGACACTTCGTAATTTCCACCCCAGTGCCGAGACGATGCCCATCGTGCCCACACTCTTTATCACTATCGCTTGTGGTGCCATATCGGGCTTCCATGCTACGCAGTCGCCGCTTATGGCCCGTTGCATGAACAACGAGCGTGAGAGCCGGGTGGTATTCTACGGAGCTATGATCTCGGAATCTATCATTGCCCTTATCTGGGCGGCTATCGGCATGGCCTTCTTCCATGGCCCCGAGTCGCTTGCGGCAGCTCTTGCCGAGCATGGCAATAATGCCGCGTGGGCGGTCAATACCATTGCCAACACAACGTTGGGCAGGGTGGGCGCAGTGCTTGCCCTGCTGGGTGTGGTTGCAGCCCCCATCACCTCGGGCGATACAGCCTTCCGTTCGGCACGACTCATCGTTGCCGACGTGCTGCATATCGAGCAGCGCAGCATCCTGAAGCGACTGATGGTAAGCCTGCCTCTGTTTGTTATCGGCGCGGTGTTGCTCTTTGTCGATTTCGATATCATCTGGCGCTACTTCGCATGGACCAATCAGGCAATGTCGGTGGTGACGCTGTGGATGATTGTAGTCTATCTCTACGAGCGTGGCCGTAATATATGGGTGGCACTGCCGCCGGCAATTTTCATGACTCTCATCTGCTCGACTTTTGTCTTCGTGTCGGATCAGTTCGTCGGCCTGGGTGCCACGACATTGGCTTACCTGCTCGGTGCGGTGACTACAGTTGTTCTCTCCGCTTTGATGTGGATGAAGGTTAGGCAGAGTAAAAAACTTATAAAATAATATGGCAAGAATAACTATAAATCCCTCCTCTTCGGGACTCTGGCATGTGGTCGGTCTGAAGGATGAACTGCGCCGCTCACGCGAGCAGGAGAAGGAGTCGTGGGCTGCCGCCGCCGATATGCGTTTCGAGGCTGTGCAGCGCCTTTTGGATGCGCTGGGCGATGAGGATGTGCATCTTGATTGGGAGGATCGCCCCACGCGTGCTGCGATGGAGCTGCTCTATGCCGCTGGTGCCGATCAGTTTATCGTGGGCGAGGTGGAGACGGCCGTAGCCTTGTGGGAGACGCTGCTTGCGGTGGATGAGGAGGATCACATGAGTGTGAGTGTGCCCCTGGCCTTCAGCTATGTCGAGCTGGAGGATTTCGACTGCTTAGAGGAGATGCTCTTCAGCATATCGTCAAAGACCCCCGAGTACCATCTGCTCACCCTGTGGGCCGAGTATCGCCGTACGGGAGGTGTGGATCGCGATGCATTGCGTACGCTGCGCTCGCGCCATAAGGTGTGGCTTGAGGAGTTTCTTGCCGACGAGCATCCCATCGATGAGGAGTATCTGGCCGATAGCCGCTCTGAGCGTCCCTCACAGCGCACCGAGGCCCGCGAATTATTCTTTGCTACGGCTCCGCTTTGGGAGCGCAACGCCAACTTCCTGAAAACTATTAAAAAAGCATAAATATTATGAAGAGATTTTTCCTTTTTATGGTGGCTGTAATCTTCGCCACTGGTTTGAGTGCGGCAGAGTATAAGTATAGCCGCGACATTGTTTATCGCTCGGACGATGACTACGCCTCTACAATGTGCCGTATGGACATCGCTACCCCCGAAGGGGCGCAGGATGCTCCCGTTATCGTATGGTTCCACGGTGGTGGTCTTACGGGTGGCAAGCGCGAGATTCCTCAGGCTCTGCTCAATGGACAGTATGTTGTTGTGGGTGTTGGTTACCGCTTCTCGCCCAATGTTAAGGTTACGCAGTGCGTCGACGATGCTGCCTCGGCTGTAGCCTGGGTATTCAAGAATATCGAGAAGTATGGTGGCAGCAGCAAGAAGATCTATATCTCGGGCCACTCGGCTGGTGGTTACCTTGTAAGCATGGTAGGTCTGGAGAAGGCTCGCCTGGAGCGTTATGGCATCGATGCCAACTCGCTCGCTGGCGTTATCCCCTTCAGCGGTCAGGCTATTACCCACTTCGAGGAGCGCCGCTCACGCGGTATTGCCAACACACAGCCCGTGGTGGATGAGCTGGCTCCGCTCTTCCATGTGCGTGCCGACTCGGCTCCCTTCCTTATGATTACGGGAGACCGCGAGATGGAGATGCTCGGCCGCTACGAGGAGAATGCCTATATGATGCGTGTCTTCAAGCTCGTTAAGCACCCCGATGCTACACTCTACGAGCTGGATGGCTACGGTCACAATATGTGCGATCCTGCCTACGCCCTGCTTCTGCGCTTTATCCGCCAGCACGAGAATCCCCAACCCCGCAGATAGCTATGCGCCGAATCACGTTATTACTACTCCTGACCCTGCTGTTGCTTACGGCCGGTGTGATGTATGTCGTGCTGTCGCAGGTGCAATCGGCGCGCAGGTGTGCTGATGCTGCGCCCGAGGTGATACACTCCTCTACGGGACCCAATATCAACATCTACTCTTCGGCGGTGAGCGACACGGTGCGTCTTATGGTCTTTGCCGATACGCATCTCTGGATGAGCGATGAGCGTGAGGAACCCTATCGTGAGTATAGTGCCCGTATGGCGGGTGCTTATCATTCGGTCAAACATTTTCAGACGGGCACACCAACAACCCCCGAGGAGTCTTTCCTTTCGACCATCCGCCTTGCACAGAGCCGCGGCGTAGATGCTATTGCCATGCTGGGCGATATTGTCAGCTACCCCTCGGAGCGAGCTATCGAGTGGGTAGGCGAGGTGCTGGATACGGTAGCCATTCCCTGCTACTATACCAGCGGCAACCACGATTGGCACTACGAGGGTATGGAGGGTAGTAGTGAGCATCTGCGAGAGAGATGGCGCGCAGAGCGCCTGATGTCGCTCTTTGGCGATCATGATCCCGACGCCTATGCCGTTGAGGTTGGTGGCGTAAGAGTGCTCCTGGTCGATGATTCTAATTATAAGATTACACCCGAGCAACGCGATGCTGTGGCCGCAGAGGTGAAGAGTGGAAAGCCCTTTATCCTGATGCACCATATCCCATTCTATGCACCATCACGCTCGGTTAGTTTTGGCATAGGTCATCCCGAGTGGGGTGCTGCTACCGATAGCGGATATAAGATCGAGCGCCGCGAGCAGTGGCCTGTGGAGGGGCACACCGAGGTAGATTACGAGTTTTACGACCTGGCTACCACGGCTCCCAATCTGCTGGCATCTATTGCCGGCCACGTGCACTCCTATGGTGTTGATATTATCCACGGCCGTCCGCACTACACCGTCGGCGCCAATGCCACGGGAGCATACTATATAGTAAATATAATGCCAATGGCGAATTAAAATAAAAAAGCGAGGCTGCAGACCTCGCTTTGTTAGTTGGGTAGTAAGAGTTTACTTGCGGTTCTTGATAATCCACTCTGCAATCTGCACGGCGTTCAATGCCGCACCCTTCTTTATCTGGTCCGCTACGCACCAGAATGTAAGACCACGCTCGTCGCTTACATCCTCTCTCACGCGACCTACATATACGGGATCCTTGCCTGCGATAAACAGGGGCATAGGATATTTGTTTGCTGCGGGCTCATCCACCAATACAACACCCTCGGCCTTGGCAAATGCTGCGCGAGCCTCCTCTGCCGACACCTTGCGCTCGGTGCGGAGCCAGATGCTCTCCGAGTGGGCGCGCATTACGGGTACACGTACGCACGTTGCCGACACCTTGATGTCGGAATGCATAATCTTGCGAGTCTCGTTGAACATCTTCATCTCCTCCTTGGTGTAGTCGTTCTCGGTGAAGACGTCGATGTGGGGAATCACGTTGTATGCCAACTGATGTGCAAACTTCTTTACCGTAGGCTCCTCGCCTGCAACGATCTGCTCATACTGATGCTTGAGCTCGGCCATAGCCTGTGCGCCACCGCCACTTGCTGACTGGTAGGTTGCTACGTGTACGGTCTCAATGTGCGAGAGCTTCTCTATTACGTTCAGCGCCACAACCATCTGGATAGTGGTGCAGTTGGGGTTGGCGATAATGTTGCGCGGAGTGTTCAGCGCATCCTCGGCATTCACCTCGGGCACAACCAGAGGCACATCCTCATCCATGCGGAATGCCGATGAGTTGTCGATCATCAGCGTGCCGTGCTTGGTGATTGTCTGCCAATACTCCTTCGATGTTGAGGCGCCAGCCGACGTGAGGGCAATATCCACACCCTTGAAGTCGTCGTTGTGCTGCAGAAGTTTCACCTCTACCTCCTTGCCACGGAACATGTACTTCGTTCCCGCACTGCGCTCCGAGCCGAACAAGAGCAACTCGTCGATGGGGAAATCCACTCTCTCATTGAGGATGGTCAGAAACTCCTGACCTACGGCGCCACTTGCGCCTACGATAGCAATTCTCATATCTTTAACCTTTAACCTAATTTACTTAATCGAAGAACTCGTCGGGCTCCGTCTGCTGCTGTGTAACACCCTCTTCGGGCATCATCTCCTTGGGACAATCGTATGCCACCCAGCCCTCGGGACGCGAGAATTTGGCACTGCGGCTCAAGCCCAGACGCGGATCGTCATACGAACGCTTGAGGAACTCACCCACGATGGGCAGAGCCATCACGCTACCCTCACCCTGTGCGCGAAGGTGTACCGACTGATCCTCGCCTCCTACCCATGAGCCAGCCACGAGCGTAGGTGTCACGCACATAAACCAAGCATCACGGTTTTCGTTCGATGTACCCGTCTTACCGCCGATATCCATATTCTCCATGCCGAACTGCCATGCCAGACGACCTCCCGTACCGGCTGTGATCACTCGCTGAAGCATTGTGAGCATTGTGTAGGCTGTATGTTTGTTCACAGCGTCCTGCGACTGCGGAATGAAGCTCGAAATGAGGTTACCCTGACGGTCCTCAATACGTGTAACGAATATGGGGTCGATGTGCACACCCTCATTCACGAAAGTTGAGTAGGTGCTCACCAGCTCAAATACGTTCGACTCGAAGGCTCCCAGGCACAATGCATAGGCGGGGTAGATATAGCTGCGGATACCCATATTGTGCAGGAAGTCGGCTACGGTCTCGGGCTGCTTGGCCTGCTTCATGATCCACGCCGAGTAGTTGTTGCGCGAGTTTGCCAAGCCCCAATAGAGCGGATGCAACACACCGTCATACTCCACATTTCCAGCCTCCTTGGGCGACCAGATACCTGCGGGTGTCTCAATCGACACGGGCAGGTTGGGAGCCATAGCGCAGGGGTTCAGACCCAGCTGGTCGATGGCGAAGGTGTAGATGAAGGGCTTTACCGTTGATCCAATCTGGCGCTTGCCCTGCTTGGCCATATCGTACTTGAAGTAGCGGAAGTTGGGGCCTCCTACATACGCCTTCACGTGTCCCGAGCGGGGATCCATCGCCACGAGCGAAGCACGCATAATA
>JAGBYV010000050.1 GCA_017628595.1 Alistipes sp. | reverse complement strand
GCGTTCTTTGTTTTTCGAAAGGATGTGTGGCGCGAGAAGCACCGCCGCATAGGCGAGCGGGCATATATGGCCGTCACGGACCGCATAGAAAGTATGGATATTGATAATCCCGATGATTTTCTCCTGGCCGAGGCTATCGTAGCGGCTGGATTGAATAAATAAAAATTGTCAAACTAGTCTATTTCGGCATCTGGCTTTCCCTCGAAATACTCATTTACGTCAGGTAAACTGCGCGTTCTCGGACTACGCCCAGCTTCAAAATAGCTCTTGTTATACAATTTTGATAGAAACTATATGCAAAAAAGGTTGCCCCACGGGACAACCTTATTTTTATTTAGAGGTATATACCACCTTCTTCGTTTCGAAGAACTCCTCCTCGAAGAAGTCGGCTATATTGTACTCCTTCCATTTCATTTTTGTTGCTGCGAGCTCCTCGGTCAAATCGCCACCCTTGAGGTATAGTATTCCGTTGGGAAGCGTACCCTTCTGTCCGCGCTCGATCTTCGACCATATCCACTTCACAAATTGCGGCATCTCGGTCACGGCTCGCGAGATTACATAGTCAAATTTCTCAGGTATCTGCTCTACGCGCGTGTGACGCGCGTCTATATTGGTAATACCGGCACCCTCGCACACACCCTTCACTACGGTAATCTTCTTGCCAATGGAGTCGGCCGAAATGAACTGCACGTCGGGAAACATAATGGCCAGCGGCACACTCGGGAATCCTCCTCCGCACCCTACATCCAGCACCTTTGCACCATCCTCAAACTGGCACACCTTCGCTATGGCGAGTGAGTGTAATATGTGGCGCACGTACAGCTGTTCGAAGTCCTTGCGCGATACAACGTTTATCTTTGCATTCCAATCGGCATAGAGGTCGTAGAGGGCGCGATACTGCTCCTTCTGTCGCTCCGAGAGCGAGGGGAAATATTTTTCTATAATTGCAATCATAGTCTGGGTTATTTACGTTTTTCGGCTGTTGAGAGCAGACCACAAGCGGCCTTTATATCCTCTCCGCGCGATGCGCGAATAGTGGTTTGTATTCCTTTGGCTGTGAGCGTGTCGCGGAAGGCTATCATCTTCTCCTGTGAGGGCGAGTAGTAGGGTGAGTCGGGAATGCGGTGGAAACGGATAAGGTTCATACGGCACTTGATTCCATCGAGCAGTCGGCACAACTCCTTGATGTGTGCTGGCGAGTCGTTCAAACCCTCCATAACGATATACTCGAACGATACACGTCTCTGACCCGTAAAGTCGTAACGGCGCAGTATGTCGCATACCTCCCGTATGGGGTTGGCATTCTCGATGGGCATAATCTCCTTGCGCTCCTCGTGGAAGGGGTTGTGCAGGCTTACGGCTAGATGCACCTTCGACTCGTTGAGGAATCGCTCCAGCTCGCGTGCGACGCCGGCGGTCGAGAGCGTTACTCGTGTGGGTGACCATGCCATGCCCCACGTGGCGGTTATTATCTGCAACGCCCGAAGGACATTATCTATATTATCCAGCGGCTCGCCCATGCCCATGAATACCAGGTTGGTCAGGCGCTCACTTTCAGGGATGGAGAAAATCTGGTTGATTATCTCATTGGTCGAGAGTGAGTGCTGCAATCCCTGGCGCGCAGTGGCGCAGAAACGACACCCCATGCGGCATCCGGCCTGTGACGATACGCACAGCGTGGCTCGGTCGCCATCGGGGATGTATGCCGATTCGATGTACTCTCCCTGTGAGGTACGGAAGAGGTATTTCTTTGTGCCATCGGCAGATACACTCTCCTTGAGTGGCGATGACAGACCTAAATCATAATGCTCCTTGAGTAGTTGTCGTGTGGCCTTCGACTGATCGGTCATCTGGTCGATGTCGCTTATGCGACGAACGTAGAGCCAGCGCGCAATCTGCTTGGCCGCAAAGCGTGGCAACGAGTGTTGCTGGCAGAGCGACTCCAACTGCTCGAGGGTTAGGCCATAGAGGTTATTTTTCGTTTTTTCTGACATGATAAATCTTGCGTCGACAACAAAAGTAAAAAAAAAATGAATATTTTTCTTCGCAACTCATTATTTTTTGAAATATTATCATTATATTTGCCCAAAGAACCGCGCATATATGACTTAAGAGCGGAGCGTTGTCGTCGGCATAATGGTGCAAATGGCAGTGTTGCGTTGTTGGTAAGTGATTGTGCGTTAGGGGGTTGAGTAGTTGACTCCCATAGCCTAAAACGAAGAAACAATTAAATTGAAAAATAAAAATTAACATTATGCAAATTAAAAAATCACCTAAGGCAGACCTTCAGAACCAGAAAGGTTTGTTCCTTGAGATCGGCTTGATTATTTCTTTGTTGATTACTATCGGTGCATTCCTCTATGCTCCGAAGGAGTATCGTATCGAGCAGGTCGATTTGAATTATGGCCCCAT
>JAGBYV010000005.1 GCA_017628595.1 Alistipes sp. | reverse complement strand
ATAGAAGGTATAGTTCTTCGGTGCCTCCTCGTAGGCAACGGAGTAGGTTGCCAGAGTGTCGATACCACCAGCGCAGCCGATGAAGATTTCGCCATCGTCCTCCGAGTCAAGGTTCAGCAGATACTTACCTGTAAGCATACCCTCGCCGAGGTTGAAGGCTCCCGTTAGACCAGTCTCCTCGTCAACGGTAAAGAGAGCTTCGATTGGGCCATGCTCAGCCTCCTCGTCCAAGAGCAGAGCCATAGCTGCAGCCATGCCGATGCCGCAGTCGGCACCAAGAGTAGTGCCTTCGGCGCGTACCCAATCGCCATCTACGACGGTGCGGATGGGATCGCGGTCGAAGTCGAAAACCACGTCGTTATTCTTCTCGCAGACCATATCCATGTGCGACTGAAGGATTACCGTCGGATGATCCTCGTAGCCAGCTGTGGCCGGTTTGCGGATCACTACATTGCCTATTGCGTCGCGCTGCCAGTCCATAGAGTTGCTCTGCGCGAAAGAGATCAGAAATTCGATTATGCGCTCCTCCTTTTTTGAGGGGCGGGGAATGCGGGTGATGGCATCAAACTGCTCCCACACCGCCTGCGGTTGTAAATCTCGTACTTGCATAAAAATAGAAATTCAAATTTTAACAAAAATACAAAAAACGAGCAGTATTTACAATTTTGTGGCCTCTTTTTCCTAAATTTGTATTGCTATGCGAACGATAATCACTGTAATATTAACCTTGCTGTGTTGCGGAAGTGTTGTTGCGCAAGAGTTGGAGGATGACTATCGTCTTTATAAAATTGATGCTGTAGAGTTTCAGGATCGTATTGTAGAGACCGATACCACCATTTTCTATCGTGTGGCTCATGCTCGTCGCGATCTGTATGACGAGGTAACCGCATATCGTTTCTCGCATGTCGATTTTGCCCGTCGCGGACACTACTACACCGATCGCAAGGCTACGCTCAATGGCCTTGAGGTGCGTCATGCCAATCTCTCTGTTTTGCGGCGTTTAGGTTTGTCGGAGCGGGGCTATGCTGGTATCGCGCATGGTCGTTATCATGTGGGTGGAGCCGTTGGTATGGATGAGTTTACGACAATGGATGGCGTACCCGTAAGTGGAGTTAACGTGGGTGCATTCTTCTCGGGCAAGGGCTATCTGGGTGGTATGCGTGCTACAGTGGATGCCATGATGCGCCGCGGGTGGAGTGCTACGTTCCATGTTGCCACACGAGGAGGCGATGATCTATATGTTAAGGGTGTTTACAACAACTCGGTCGATGCTGGTCTGCGTATTGCAAAGGATTTCGATTCGGGTGCAGCTTTTTCGGTTGTAGCACTTGCAACGGTAGGCGATAGGGGACTGCGGTCCGGCTCTACCGATGAGGCTTTTACCCTTGTGGGGGATAATCTCTATAATCCGGCGTGGGGCTATCAGGCAGGTAAGGAGAGAACCTCCCGCCGACGTACGGACGCTGTTCCCTTTGTTGCGGCAACCTACGTCATGCCTATCGGCGCGACGACGCAGATGACGCTTTCGCTGGGTGGTGATTATGGCCATAGAAAATACTCTACGCTCGGCTGGTATGATGCCATGACGCCGCGTCCCGATAATTATCGTTATATGCCGAGCTATTACTCCTCCGATGATATCGCAGCTCTTGTTGCCAATGAGTGGCGTGCTGCAAACAGTGACTATACGCAGTTGCGCTGGGATGATATGTATGCGCAGAATCGCATGTCGTCAAGAGGTGCCGTGTATGCTATGGATGATCGTGTGGAGCGCATTGCGCAGGGGCAGTTTGTTGCGGATTTTCGCACTACGCTGGCAGAAGATGTGGCACTGAGCTATGGTTTGCGTATGGAGTACTCGTCGTCGCGTAACTATAAGCAGATGGTTGATCTGATGGGTGCTACACATCTTAATAATATTGATTACTATCTTATGGATGACGACTCCTTCTCGCATAGCTTGAGTAATAACTTTCGTGACGAAGACCTTAGCATCAGCGAGGGCGAGCGCTTTTCGTATGATTATGATCTGCGCCGCCGCTCGGCAATGGCTTATGTGGCGCTTGAATACACCTCTTCGCGCTGGCAGGTGGAGGCCGACGTGCAGGCGGGCAGGGCAACTATGCTGCGTTATGGATATTTCGAGAAGGAGTTATTTCCCGGCTCGGCATCCTATGGCCGCTCCAATGTGATGCAATTTAACCCCTATACAGTACGTGCTGCTGTGGGTTACTTCATTTCGCCACGTCATCATGTGCGTGTGGGCGCGCTATGGTGTGAGCAGCTGCCCGAGGCGCGAAATATGTTTCTCAATCCGCAGTATAATAATCGTGTGGTCGATAATCCGTCGCTGGAGCGGATTATGGCTGCAGAGATTGAGTATAAATACTCTTCCGAGATGGCCGATGTAATCTTTACGGCATACTATAACTCCGTGCGTAATCAGAGGCAGACGATGCGTCTGTATGATGATCTGTCGCGCAGCTATAGTGACGTGGATATATCTCATCTGGGGATGGAGAGTTACGGTGTTGAGCTGGCTTCTGAGATTAGATTTTCATCCTCTCTGCGAGCCTCATTCTCTGCGGCGGCAGGGCGTTATGTTTACGCCGAGAATCCGCTGGTGACTCTGTATGCTGATACTGATAACAGCGTGATAAGCAATCACTCAACAAGTTATATGGGCGGGTGCTATATCGGTGGAGCGCCACAGATCAGCGCATCAGCAGAGATTACATATCTTACCTATCGCGGATGGGCTGCATCTTTGGGTGCACAGCTTGCTGCGCTGCGTTATGTAGATCCTTCGGTGGTGCGCCGTACAGAGCGTGTGGCTATTCAGGGCTCGTCGTCCGAGGAAGTTTATAATCGCTTTATCTCGCAGCGTCGTTTGCCCGATGCGGTGACTATGGATGCATCGCTCTCGCGCTGGTTCAATATCGGCCGTTCGCGCCTGTCGCTTACTCTGTCGGTGAGAAATCTGCTGGGCAGTCGCGATATAGTATATGGAGGTTATGAGTCATCGCGCATACGCAACTACCGCAGTGGCGCGCAGCGTATCTATCTGCCGCAGGACGATGTTCTGACCTATGCATATCCGAGAACTTACTACGCCGTAGTATCGTGGAAGTTTTAGAATTTGGCTGTTTGCGAGGAAAAGGTTATCTTTGCGCAGTAATTAATATAAATCAGAGATCTTATGGCAGGTTCAAACTTTGTGGACTATGTAAAAATATTTGCCCGTTCGGGTCATGGAGGAGCAGGCTCATGCCACTTCCGTCGTGAGAAGTTCGTCGCTTTTGGCGGACCTGATGGCGGTGATGGCGGTAAGGGTGGCAGTATTATATTGCAGGGTGATCGTCAATATTGGACTCTGATTCACCTCAAGTATCAGCGTCACCAGTTTGCCGAGGATGGCGAGGGTGGCCATGGTGCCCGTTCGTCGGGTAAGGATGCGGCAGATATCGTTATCCCCGTACCCCTTGGAACCGTTGCCCGTCGCGTCGTAGAGCATGAGGATGGCACAACATCGATAGAGTATGTAGGCGAGGTTACCGAGCATGGCGACCGTCTGACTCTTCTGAAGGGTGGCCGTGGTGGTTTGGGTAACTGGCACTTCAAGAGTGCAACCAACCAGGCTCCGCGCTATGCACAGCCCGGTGAGGAGGGTGATGAGGGTGCCTTTATCCTGGAGTTGAAGGTGCTGGCCGATGTAGGTCTGGTGGGTTTCCCCAATGCTGGTAAGAGTACCTTGCTCTCGGTCGTATCGGCTGCAAAGCCCAAGATTGCAAACTATGCCTTTACTACGCTTGAGCCTAATCTGGGTATCGTTGAGGTGCGCGACCACAAATCATTCGTCATGGCCGATATCCCTGGTATTATTGAGGGAGCGCATGAGGGTAAGGGCCTGGGAACCCGTTTCCTGCGCCATATTGAGCGTAACTCGGTGCTGCTGTTTATGGTTCCTGCCGACAGTGATGATATAGCTAAGGATTACGAAATTCTGCTTGGCGAGCTGACGCAGTATAACCCCGAATTGCTGGATAAGCAGCGTCTGCTGGCAATTACCAAGTGCGATATGCTGGATGAGGAGCTCATAGAGCAGATGCGACCAATGCTTCCCGAGGGAGTGCCATCGGTATTTATCTCATCGGTTGCGAACATGAACATCACACGTCTAAAGGATATGCTTTGGGATGCATTGCAGAAGTAAATTATAGTATAAAAGGTTGTCCACGAGGGGCAACCTTTTTTCTTAGAATACTATTCCGTGATTTACAATGCGTAGCGAGTATTCGCCATTAAAATACTCCACTATGCCAAACAAGGAGCCTCGGCCAGAGGGTATTGCTTCGCTTCTGTAATCACACTGGGCGATGGTGCGAACGAAAATAGCATTGTTATGCTCGTCGTATGCCGTGCGTTTGGTTGTGATGTGCTGGCCTGTTGTCGGGTCGCAGTCACACCATGCAAGGTGAGCATCGTGTGTAAACGAAAGATTCTTTAAAGTTACATAGTTGCCTATCATCTCGGGTGATAGCTCGGTAGGCGTAGTAAGCGCAGGCTCTATTGCAACGGGATTCTCTTTGTCAATTAGCATATAACGACTTACATCTATTGCCGCTATGCGATCGACCGTATATTCGCGCTCGGGCATGGCGCCAAGCGTTAGTTGTCCACCATGATTGCCTAATGCCAATCCGGCGCAATGCACCACTACGCGAGCCGAGATGGGAAATTCAACGGCAGTGCGTCGCACGTCAACACCAATCTCTATGCCGCCGCTTGAATCGCTGATTACAATCGACTTGTAATACTCGCCAAATAGGTCGTTAGCCACGACATATCCTTCGATTGAGATGTCGTCGGTAATGAGTGTCGATTCAGCCCGAGCCAACGATTTCAGATACGCAATCGACACGGTGCCATGCGGACGCGATGTATAGTCGCCCAATGTGGCATCGGTGCAGGCCGAGAAGAGCATAATGCATATGTTAGTTACAAGCAAAACAATCCTTCTCATCTCGCATCTTTATTATATACATATCCACTCCATCCACCTTGCCATATTGCAGTATGCCTGTTATGCTTACCTGCTGCGTGGGAATTTGCTGTGAGGCGTATGAGGCAAAGGTCGATGTATATACGGCTATGGTGTTGCCCTCGTTGTCGGCAAATATATTGTAGCCGCTCCACTCTCCATTCTCGTTCGATGGCGAAAGACGGGTTATATGCAGCGACTGCATATTTACTAACCTTCCGCACAGTGATGGTTGCAAATCTCGAAAAGATATGGGTTTGGGTGCTACCGTCTGATGCAGGTCGTAGCATTTGATATGCTTGTCCAGAAGTACGCGTGAGGCGAAGTAATCGGTGGGGTAGTTGCTATATGCTGCTGCCTCGGTGCCTATCTGCAATATGCCATAATGTGTGCCCACTGCACACCCGGCAAGAGATATGGTCAGGTAACTGCCCTCGGGATAGATGTTGTGCAGGTCGTATGTGCCAGCCATAATCTCCACGCCTGCCGTTGCATCCTCAATGCAGAGTGTGCGATAGAAATTTGAAGCCGTATCATCGGTGGTGACATATCCTCCAATAATGATAGGCTCTGTGATGCTCAGACGCCTGTCCCCTGCCTGCCGCCGCAGATCCTCGATGGTCATGTTCGGAGCCTGAGGAACGAGATTACTATTCTCTGGTTCATCGAAATGCTTGCACGAGAGGAGCATCGCGCTGCAGATGATGAGCAGTGACCGTATGGGAGAATATGTGAACATATTGGAGTTAATTATATCCGATGTGGTTATCGGAACTTTATATTGTGTAAAGATAGTGCATTTCTGCGAAAATTTAACTATTTTTGCGCGTTGTTAGTGCACAGAGTATGTGCAGAAAATATTAGAAGAAGATGTTGAATGTTTTTTTGCAGAGCGATGCTGCGGTAGTAGAGAATCTCATTGTGCCCGATAGTGTGCAGAAGGCCCGTTTTGCCGAGGCTATAACACGCCTGGCCGATGAGGAGTTTGTACGTGGTATAGGTGGCGAAATGCTGAATTGGCTGGTATGGACAGGAATCAAGTTCCTCATCTCGCTGATCATTTACTACATTGGTCGCTGGCTGCTGGGTAAACTTATTCGTTTGATAGATGCCGTTATGACCCGCCGCGAGGTGGAGGTGTCGCTCCATTCGTTTATCCTGACGGCCATCAAAACATTGGGATATGTTCTGCTGGTATTGATTATTGTGTCGGTACTCGGCTTCAACTCGTCATCCTTTATTGCCGTTCTCGCCTCAATGGGTTTGGCCATTGGTATGGCACTCAGTGGTACGTTGCAGAACTTCGCTGGTGGTGTGATGATTCTTGTGCTTCGTCCCTACCGAGTAGGCGATTTTATTGAGGCACAGGGTGTAAGTGGAACTGTGGCAAGTATTAGCCTGTTCAATACGGTGGTTCATACAACAGATAAGAGAACAATATACATCCCTAATAATGCTATCTCGACATCTATTATCAATAACTCGTCGACGGCTCAGACTCGTCGATGCAGTTGGAAGGTGTCGGTGTCGTATGGCGATAACTACGATTCAATCCGCGATGCGATGTATGCAATCATTAAGCGTGATGGCCGAGCATTGGAGACGCCTGCGCCCTATGTCCGTATTGATGCTATGGCCGATAGCGCTATCATCATCGAAGCGCGTGCATGGGTAAAGAATGCTGAGTATTGGGATTTCTATGATGCCATAACCGAGGCATTCTACAAGGAGTTGCCCCAGCATGGTGCGCACTTCCCCTTCCCGCAGTTGGATGTACATCTTACACATGATAATAAGTAATGATAATTATAAATATTTTACACTATGGAATTTAAGGATATTTTGGCTATTTCGGGTATGCCCGGCCTTTACAAGTATGTAGCACAGTCTACTCGTGGTATCATCGTAGAGTCATTGGAGGATGGCCGTCGTACCAATGCATCGGCAACATCACGCGTGAGCGCACTTTCTGATATCTCTATGTTTACCGAAGGTGAGGATATCGCACTTGCAGAGGTATTCACTCGCATGTATGCTCACACCGAGGGCAAGCAGGGACTCTCACACAAGGAGTCTGCCGACAAGATGAAGGCATATTTCGCTGAGGTGTTGCCCGAGTACGATCGCGAGCGTGTGCACGTATCTGATATTAAGAAGGCTCTTGCTTGGTTCAACATCCTGGTTGCTGCAGGTATGACCGAGTTCTCGCTGCCCAGCGACGAGGAGCCTACGGAGGAGGAGTAATCTTTCAGTATAGGATATCAAAGGCTGCCCTGAGGGTGGCCTTTTTTTGTTTAGAATTAAGCGTTAGGTAAAAAAATATTGCGACGTTGTAATTTTTCTATCCTTTTTTGCGACTAATAGGGCAAACAATTAACACCAATGAAAACGCAAGAAAAAGAACAGCAATTTACCGAGGTGGTACACGCTCATCGTGGTATCATCTACAAGGTCTGCTATATGTATGCGCCGCAGGGGATGGTCGAGGATTACTATCAGGAGGTGCTCTGCAATCTGTGGCAGAACTTCGACCAGTTCGATGGACGTAGCAAGCGATCAACGTGGATCTATCGTGTGGCGCTCTTTACCTGTATATCGTTCGTAAGACGCAAACGCCCGGCGTCCGTATCGCTCACGTTCGACCTCTCGTCGGATGAGGATGCAGCTCTCAGGGAGCGGGTCGAGGAGTTGCATTCGGTCATTAACCGCCTGGCTAATCTTGACAGGGCGCTTGTGATGTTGTGGCTCGATGGTTATTCCTACGATGAGATGGCCGAGGTGACGGGCCTGACGAAGGCGAATGTGTCGGTGAAACTTATGCGCGCAAAGAATAAAATTAAAGAGATGTTTAACGCTTAAAACTATTACAATTATGAATCTTGATGAGTTGAAACAGTCGTGGGATAAGCTAACAGAGCGCTTGGAGCGTGAAGAGGTGATCCATCAACGGGAGTTGAGAATGGTGATGGAGAATAAGATTACCACCTACAACAATCGAATAAAGATGAATCAATACCTGGGCTGGCTGGTGCTGGTTGGCACTGTTGTATTGCTCTTTGTGCAGGGTATTCAGGATGATCCCTTTGGGTGGATTGTTATCGGAATTGTGCTACTGATGGATCTGTTCCTCTTTGCTCCGATGTATCGCATACTGAAGCGTCTTGCCAGATTTGAGGATTCGATCATTGAGCAGGAGCAGATGATTATCCGCTTTGAGCGGATGTTTGTTCGCCGCAGCATTGTAGTGGGGTGTTTCTTCGCCTGCCTTTTTGCCTATGTTATTATTGAGGCTTTGGCTCGCCACGCAGTGTTGACAACCTCGTGGTGGTTGTGGATGATTCTCACCATCATCGCCTCGGCTATTGCCGGCGGCTGGCGATATGTCATTGAAAGAGAGCGTATCGTTGAAATCAGGCAACGCATTGCGGCGCTTAAGGAGTTTGACAAATAAGAAATAGGGTGCTATCCACACGGATAACACCCTATTTTAATATAAAAGAGCTCCTCTTATCGGGGCAATACCTCTACCTTGAGAGTTGAGTAAGCCTTCTCGGCCTTTGCCAGGGCATCCTCCACATTCTCGCCACGAGCAAGGATGACACCCATACGGCGGTGACCCTTAACCTCGGGTTTGCCGAAGATACGCACCTGAACGTTAGGCTCGGCGAGTACCTCCTCCAGATTAGAGAATACAACCTTGTCGCTGTCGCCCTCCACTACAACAGCCTTCGAAGCGCTCGGGCCATAGAAGTTAATCGAGGGGATGGGAAGACCCAAAACGGCGCGAGCATGCAGAGCAAACTCAGAGAGATCCTGTGAAATCATCGTCACCATACCAGTGTCGTGCGGACGGGGTGACACCTCACTGAAGAGCACCTCATCGCCACATACGAACAACTCTACACCGAAGATGCCATAACCACCCAGTGCATCGGTAACCTTCTTGGCAATATCCTGTGCCTGTGCGAGAGCCTTCTCGCTCATAGGCTGGGGCTGCCATGACTCACGATAGTCGCCATCTACCTGATGGTGACCAATGGGGTTGAGGAATGATGTGCCACCAGAGTGACGTACGGTAAGAAGGGTAATCTCGTAGTCGAACTTTACGAAGCCCTCAACAATAACCTCTCCGCCTCCTGCGCGACCGCCCTCCTGAGCAATCTTCCAAGAGTCGTCGGCGCCCTCTGCTGTCTTGCATACACTCTGGCCGTGACCTGATGATGACATGATGGGCTTTACGACGCAGGGTGTGCCAATCTCAGCAATAGCAGCGTCGAACTCCTCGCGCGTAGCGGCAAAACGGTAGGGTGAGGTCTTGATGCCAAGGGTCTCGGCAGCCAACTGACGGATGCCCTTGCGGTTCATCGTAAGCAGTGTAGCGTTAGCCGTGGGGATAACGTTGTAGCCCTCCTTCTCCAACTCTACGAGTGTGGGAGTGGCGATAGCCTCCACCTCGGGGATGATATAATCGGGTTTCTCCTTCTCGATAATCTCGCGCAGACGCTCGCCATCGAGCATCGACAGCACATACGAACGATGTGCCACCTGCATAGCGGGTGCATTCTCATACTTGTCGAGTGCAATGACCTCAACGCCATAGCGCTGCAACTCGATTGCTACCTCCTTGCCTAACTCTCCTGATCCGCACAAGATGGCCTTCTTGCCAACGGGGGTCATGGGGGTTCCTATTTTTACCATAAGTTTTATTAGTTGTTTCTTTTGTTATTTTACTCTTGCCTCGCAGTATGCACAGCGATAGCCATCCTCTGTGGGGTGGAAGATGTGATCCACATCCTCGGTAGCCGATACGCACTGGCGGTTGCTGCATCGCCAGTCGTTATGTACCTGTGTTGCATCAAGGCGTGGCGTCTGTCCCTCGGCGGGCTGCTCCTCTGCCCATTTCAAGAGGGTGTAAATCAAAGCCATGCGGACAAACTTACCATTCTCCACCTGACGGAAATATGCAGCACGGGGATCGTTGTCCACATCCTTTGTAATCTCGTTTACGCGGGGCAGCGGGTGCAGTACGATCATATCCTCCTTGGCCAGCTTCATGCGCTCGGGGTTGAGGATAAAGCTATCCTTCAGACGCTCGAACTCCTCCTCATCCAGGAAACGCTCCTTCTGCACGCGTGTCATGTAGAGGATATCCAGCTCGGGTAGTACCTCCTCCATAGTGGTCACCTCGCGTGTGGGAACATTGTTCTTGTCGCACACCTCGCGACGAATGTATGAGGGCAGGCGCAACTCCTCGGGGGCGATGAGCACTACGTTGATATTCTCATAGCGTGACATAGCCTTGATGAGCGAGTGTACCGTACGGCCAAACTTCAAATCGCCACAGAAGCCGATTGTAAGGTTATCCAGGCGACCCTTCTCACGACGAATGGTCAAAAGGTCGGTCAAAGTCTGTGTGGGGTGAGCGTGGCTGCCGTCACCAGCGTTGATGATAGGCACGTCGGCATAGTGCGATGCCACCAGCGGAGCACCCTCCTTGCTGTGACGCATTGCGATGATGTCGGCAAAGCAACCGATGACACGAACGGTGTCGGCTACGGTTTCGCCCTTTGTCACTGATGATGAAGCGGCATCCGAGAAACCAAGTACGTTGCCTCCAAGCTCCATCATTGCCGATGTGAAGCTAAGGCGTGTACGTGTGCTGGGCTCATAGAAGAGCGTAGCGAGTTTCTTGCCCTTGCATACAGAGCTATACTTCTCGCGATTGTCGATAATATCGAGTGCCGTCGAGATGATCTGGTCAACCTCGGCAACCGAAATATCGGTTGTATCAATTAGGTGTCGCATATGCGTAGAGTTTATTTGTTAATCCAGCTCTCGTCTGAGGGGTTGTTACGGAAGGCGATGATGCGGGCGCAATCCTCCTGCTTGATGTAACCCTCCTCGGCTGCTGCCTCAACGAGTGCGTCGAGGTTAGAGAGTGAGTAGTTCTTCACATCAGCCTCAGCCATACGATCAAGACCCTTCTTCATGCCATAGGTGAAGATGCTAACAACGCCCAAAACATCGGCACCAGCCTCACGCAGAACCTTTACTACCTCAATGCAGCTGCCGCCTGTTGAGATCAGGTCCTCTACAACAACTACCTTCTGACCCTTCTCCAGCTTGCCCTCGATCTGGTTTGTGCGGCCGTGATCCTTTGCGCCACTGCGAACATAACCCATCGGAAGATCCATAATCGTAGCCACGATAGCTGCGTGGGCAATACCTGCGGTGCTTGTACCCATCAGCACTTCGCACTCGGGGTAGTGTTTCTTAACCAGTTCGGCCAAACCCTTCTCAACGTTGTCACGCACCTTGGGGGCTGTGAGTGTAAGACGGTTGTCGCAATAGATAGGGCTCTTGATTCCGCTTGCCCATGTGAACGGCTGCTCGGGACGCAAAAATACTGCGCCGATAGAGAGCAGGTCTTTAGCAATACTCTTCTCCATGATATTGTAGTTTTTAATTTATTCTAATGCTTGGCGTAGGATCTGTTCTACCTCGTCGGGGAATATGCCTCCCTCGTGCACCTTCTTGCCTGCAACGTAAAACGTTGGCACATAGTAGTAGTCGTAACTATTGGCCACATCGGCCTGCTCCGACTCTTCGATTAGTTCGATCTCGACCTGAGCAAGTTCGGGATGCTGGGCTTTGGCCTCATCAATATAGCGAAAGGCCTTCTTGCAGAAGGGGCACTCGCGCAGATAGAACAATTTTACCTCTTTCATCTGTTACTCTGCAAACTCAGCCATGCAACGCTTATATGCTGCTACGGGGTCGTCGGCCTTGGTGATGGGGCGACCTACCACGATAAAGTCGGTGCCAATCTCCTTTGCGCGTGCGGGAGTGGTTACACGTACCTGATCGCCAACCTCGCCATCGGCAAAGCGTACGCCGGGTGTTACGGTCACGAACTCCTGTCCGCAAGCCTCCTTAACCATACCTGCCTCCAGCGGTGAGCATACCACACCATCCAGACCAGCCTCCTTGGCATTCTTTGCATAGTGAACGATGGTGTCGTTGATTGTAGCGTTAATCAACAGATCCTTCTGCATGCGCTCCTCGCTCGTTGATGTGAGCTGCGTAACGGCAATAAGCAGGGGACGCGAACCATCCTCGCGGGTAAGACCCTCCAATGCGGCCTTCATCATCTCGATGGTGCCGGCAGCGTGCAGGTTGCACATATCTACGTCCATGCGTGAGAGTACGGCCATAGATTTCTTAACTGTATTGGGGATGTCGTGCAGCTTGAGGTCGAGGAAAATTTTGTGGCCACGAGCCTTGATCTCCTTTACAATTTCGGGACCTGCGGCGTAATAAAGTTCCATGCCGATCTTAACGAAAGGCTTACAATCGGTGAATTTATCCAAAAATGCGAGCGTGGTCTCTTTGCTGTCGAAGTCGCACGCAATGATTACATCTCTCTGGCTCATTGAGTTGTGATTTTTTGATTAAAGTTATTTTTCAATGTGCTAATTTACAAATTTCCCACGAGAATAGCAATAGCGCGGGGGTATTTTACTTTCAACACAATGTAAACAAAAAGCGACACCCACAAAGGAGTGTCGCCTATAAGATATAAAGTAGTTTTTAGCAGTTCATCGCACCGCAGCAGTGGATAACCTGACCGCTGACGTATGACGAGAGGTCGCTTGCCAGGAACAGAGCCACGTT
>JAGBYV010000049.1 GCA_017628595.1 Alistipes sp. | reverse complement strand
GATCAATAATCCTGAGTATAAATACTTCGGTCACGAGATCTACCTCCTGCCCAATCAGATGATCGTGGAGCACTATCACGTACCCTCGGCATACGCTGCCAAGCACGAAAGCTGGCATGTACGCAACGGCTGGGTATATAATTTCGGCATCGGCGAGCCTACGCCCAACCCGCCCGCACTGCCCGAGAGCCAGAAGGATAAGTTCATCACTGTTAGCAACTTCCACATTATGAAGGTGGGCGATATCAGCGCTCTGCAGCAGATCGAGAGCCGTCACTTCCTGATGGCCGGCGACGAGGGTGCCGTGGTGACCGAGTACGGCACATTCCACGACAACGACGGTCTGCGCTTCACCAACCCCGATGCAAGTTTATAAATCCACTAAACAACACTACTATGAGAACATTTAACCACGTAGGAATGGTCCTCAAGGAGAAGATGGACAATATGATTTATGTTGAGCCGTTGAAGGTCTATATCACCGACTGCAATGCAAGTCCCAATAAGATTGAGTTTTTGTATTTTGAGCCCGATACTCCGCTGCCGCAACTAATGCAGCAGCAGGCACACATCGCCTACGCAGTGCCCAGCATCGAGGAGGCGATAAAGGATACAAAACTCCTGTTCGGTCCCTATGATATGGGACACATGTGGCTCGCCTTTGTCGAGGAGGAGGGTGTTGCTATCGAGTTCAACGAGTTTAAGTAAGTGGTTTCCTATACAATAAAAAGACTGTCTTTGCTAGACAGTCTTTTTTTTATTATGAAGATTTTGACGACAAGCCAGGCGCCAAAAGAGCCCATTAGACGGATTTTAAAACAACTCTAATTGACCCTCCAAGTGATTAAACGAGAGACGATGGTATGGAGTAAGCCCATGCTCACGAATGGCCAGACGATGCTCCTTGGTAGGATAGCCCTTGTTGCGATCCCAGCCATAGTGGGGATACTCCTCGTGCAGACGCATCATATACTCGTCGCGATGGGTCTTGGCCAGCACCGAGGCCGCCGCAATGTTGGCATACTTGCCGTCACCCTTGACAATACACTTATAGGGCAGGCCACAGTGCGAAGTGAAACGATTGCCATCGATGGCCAGGAATTCAGGCTTCACCTTCAGTTGCGAGGCAGCAATGTTCATTCCCTCGATAGATGCCTTGAGAATATTTATCTCATCTATCCGCTCTGCCGTAATCTCCGCCACAGCCCACGCTACAGCCTCACGCTCAATCACTTCACGCAGGATATTACGGGCGCGCTCGGTCATCTGCTTCGAGTCATTGAGCAGTGGATGCGAGAAATCAGGCGGAAGGATCACCGCCGCCGCAAAGACACTGCCGGCCAGGCATCCGCGCCCCGCCTCGTCACATCCAGCCTCAAGCAATTCGTTTTGATAGGTATTTTCAAGCATAATGTAACAAAGTTACAAATATTTTCTCGTGTTCTACGCTTTTTTCGTATTTTTGTAGTGCGTCACATCGATTGAGCAATAGTTATAATATGGCAGCAAAAAGAGTAGTTCGACATCGTATATTAGACCTCGCGGCGACAATGTTTGTCATCGCTATAGTCACTACGCTCCGCTCGGCACTTCTGCCCGCCGGCGATGAGACGATGCCCAACACCCTTGCACCCATAGGTGAGCTTTTGCAGAGCCTGCAAAGCCACATACCGACACTCTCTGCAATCGTATGGGGCATTGCACTCTTCATTGCAGCCCTCGACGCGGGTCGATTCGGACCTAAATACTCGATCTATCCCGCCTACACATTGATGGCCATTCCCGTCTTCGGCATCCTGGCCGGAGGTGTGATGGTAAGTGGCGACTATCTGCTCTCCACGGCCGCAATGATGGTTATGCTGCTGGGCACTAAATACCTGATACGCTGCATTATGCGCACCGACAGCTTCAACGATCTGTCGCTCGCCATGCTCTACTATGGCACTCTGCCGCTGATCATTGCCCCCTCGGCACTGCTCTATGTCGCTCTGCCATTGTTGGTGCTTGTGGTACGTAGCACGTGGCGCGACTGGGTTGTGGCCGTGGCGAGCCTGCTCTTCCCGCTCTTTGCTGTGTGCTACTGGAACTGGTGCGCCGGCGAAGGCTTCATCGCAATGGCCGAGCAGATCTACACATCGGCACTCACCGCGAGCGAATTCAGTTTCTTCTCGACGCTCAACGTTGCTGGCATCGCGCTACTTGGTGTAATCATCGTGATGGTGTTATGCGCCATAACACTCATCATTTCAGATAAATACTCCATCAAGGTCAAGTCGCGTGCCGTGATGCGCTTCAATGCCTTGATGCTCGTCGTGACGGTGGCTATGTTCTTCCTGCCCAGCGCTACGGCATCGCTCTTTGCGTTGGTTGCCGTGCCCGCGGCTATGCTCATCCCGCTTATCTTCGTGCGTATGGGCGTGGGCTTCACGGAGACTCTTTACCGCCTGATGTTCGTGGCTGCGGCCGCCAATATGGTGATTATGTGCCTGTAACAACGATTTTTACGGGCGTTTTCTTTGCGAAATAAAATTTTCACTCTATCTTTGCACTCCGTATCAACCTCTTATATAGGGCGTAAGGTCAATTAGGCGTCGATGCCGCGAGGCAGCAATGCTTGGGATTACGAGCCAATGGGCAGTATGGTAGATGCTTACGCAGCGATAATGTTGAACGACTAATTATTAAATTTGTTGCAACAATGAACAAAGATGCACTCATTAAGCTCGTAAACGAGCAGATGTGGCCCAAGACTGACGCTGATGTGCCTCAGTTTGGTGCTGGTGATACTATCACCGTAACTTACCGTATTGTCGAGGGTAACAAGGAGCGCTTG
>JAGBYV010000048.1 GCA_017628595.1 Alistipes sp. | reverse complement strand
CCCTATCAGAAGGGTGTTAAGGAGGTGAAGGTTGATGTATCTACACAGACCGTTACCGTTACCTACGACAAGGCCAAGACCAACGACGAGGCACTTCTGAAGGCCTTCAAGAAGGTGAAGGTTAATGCCGAGGTGAAGGATGAGGTTGCCTCAAAGTAATCTTTGCGATTTCAGATATTACAGAAAAAGGATACTCCGAAAGAGTATCCTTTTTTATTTTGCTATAATGCTGGATTGCACATCGCGGCATCCTTTTCGAGTTGTTGTTGAAGTTCGTCAAGTGATGTGAAACGGCGCTCGTCGCGTATCTTCTCCCTGAGATCCACCTCAAGCGTCTTACCGTACAGGTCGCCATCGAAACCGAAGATATGTGTCTCCAGCAGGCGGCTGCGGCCATCCACCGATGGGCGTGTGCCGATGTTCGACATAGCATTGTAGAACTTACCATCGAGGCGTACCTTAGAATAATATACGCCATTTTCGATCTGTTCAATGCCGTGTGCATCGATATTGGCTGTGGGGAATCCCATCTTGCGGCCAAGTTGCGCTCCGCGTATAACTACACCCTTGACAATCATCGTATTATATATTTTGGGTGAGTTTCTGCACCAACGAGAACTCCGAGAAGAACTCCTTGGCAAGCACGCGCAGCACGGTATATGAAGGTATGGCGAGCAGCATACCCAATATGCCAGCCATATAACCGGCGATAAGAATCACCAGGAATATCTCCAGCGGGTGAGCCTTCACTCGCTCGGAGTAGATTGTGGGCTGCAGTACAAAGTCGTCGAATCCCTTGATGCAGAAGAGCGTACAACAGATAATTGCTACGGTCTGTATTGCGCTCATATCGGGAATGGGGGTAACAATGCCGATGAATGCCGACAGGATGCCGCCCATGAGCGGACCTGCATAGGGGATGACGTTCAAGATTCCCATCACAAAGCCGATAAGCAGTGCGTTGTCGGTCTTCATGCCGAAGAGAATCATGGCAATGGAGATAATAACCATCAGGATAAGACTCTCGGTCAGAATACCCGCAAAGTAACGTGACAGCAGATAGGTGATTGAGTCCAGCGCTCGCGTCACATTCTGCTGCAGTCGCTCGGGGAACATAGCCTTCACCATGGCGTAGAACAGGCCATCCTCCTTAAGGAAGAAGAACGTAATGAATGCAATCGAAAAGATGGCAATCAGAGCCGATAGTGCCGTGCCTATGATCGAGGTAAAGGTGTTGTTGATGGTGTTGTAGTTGATGAATTGGCTCAGCGTATCAACAATGGTATCGGTCAGCGAGAAGTGTGTCTCGGGCAGGGCAAACATACGTTGCAGATAGGCCTGCGCATGCGAGATAGGCTCCTCTACAGAGGCCAGTACGGTCGGAAAATCGAGGTGAGCAAACTCGTTAATCTTATTGGATATAAGAGGGATAAAGAGCGACATGATCGACAGGAATACCGCCAGCATAATTACGATTGTCAGCGATGCTGCTGCCCAGCGGGGCACAGCGAAACGACCTATGCGACGCTGCACAAGCCAGTTGACCAGCGGACGTCCCATAATGGCCAGCACCGCCGATACGAGGATGTAGATAACCACAGACGAGAAGTACCACACTAAAAACAGTATGGCCGCCGCGACTATTAATCCAACCGTGGTGCGTAATATGTTTTGCGGTGTTATCGCCATGTCTTACTCCTTGCGTAATCTTACGATGGGTGTCTGCGAACCTACAACGGGATCGCCAATCTCAACCAGCAGCTCGCTGTTTTTGGGTACCAGCACGTCAATGCGTGAACCGAACTTGATAAATCCAAAGACGTCATTCTGGTTTACCTTGTCGCCAACCTTGATGTATGATACGATGCGGCGGGCGATAAGGCCTGCTACCTGACGGAAGAGAACTCTGTTTCCGTCGTCGAGCTTTACAACGGTCGTCGTGCGCTCATTCTCGGTCGATGACTTAGGGTGCCATGCGATGAGGAAGCGACCGGGGTGATACTTGTAGTAATCCACCTCTCCGGCTACAGGCATCCAGTTCATGTGGATGTTTGTCACCGACATGAAGATCGAAATCTGAAGCATATCCTCCTTGATATACTCATCCTCATATACCACCTCGGTAACGACCACGCGGCCATCGCACGGTGAGAATACCAAATCGGCATCGTGGATCTTCACACGGCGCGGCTCACGGAAGAATGCGACGATGAAGAGCCAAAAGGCTACGAGGATAACGCCGCTGGTGATGAGCAGTCCGGCCTCGGAGTGGCTCTGGAAGTAGTAGATCATACCCCATAATGCAAGGCATATAAGTCCCGATGTGGCGATGATTTTATGACCCTCTTTGTTGATTTTCATATGATTGAAGTTTTAGGTTTCTTATTTAAAATATAAATGCATATACGCATGCGTAAACAAATACAAATGGAGCCGAGAGAATAAGGGCGTCAAAACGATCCAGCCATCCGCCATGGCCGGGGATGATGTTGCCCGAATCCTTCACGTTGACAGATCGCTTCATCAGCGACTCTACCAAATCACCAAACACGCCCGAGAGCGCAGCAACCAGCGCCAGACCCATCCATGCTACGGTGTTGGCATCAAGGATTATGGCAGCAACGTAGCCCATTGCCACGGCGCCAGCCAATCCGCCGAAGAAGCCCTCCCATGATTTTTTCGGAGAGATGCGCTCAAAGAGGCGGTGACGGCCGAGTGTGATGCCGAACAGGTAGGCAAAAACGTCGTTAGCCCATATGATAAATATGTAAAAGAGCACAATCCATGGATTCCACTCTCCATTGCCAAGCAGCATAGGTATCACGAGCAGCAGCGACATAGGCAGTGCTACATAGAGTGCACCCATTATTGATGATGCAATGTTGGCAATCGGTGTTGCGCTCTTGCGATAGAGCTCGCAGATACACATCAGGGGTACAAGCAGAACCAATACACCCAGCGCTGCGATGATAAGTGTAGAGCCTGTGCTGTCGCTCTGCCTGCTGAAGAAGAGCATAACGGCAAGGTTAATACAGAATACCACAATACCCATAAAGGCGCCCAGCAGTTTCATGGGCGAGTAGCCGGCCTGCTCAGCCATGCGGTAGAACTCCCACATGCCACCTATGGCGATTACGCCCATCAGTGCCACAAAACTCCACTGCGAGGTGAGTATGGCTCCGAGCAGTACGACAAACATGACGATG
>JAGBYV010000047.1 GCA_017628595.1 Alistipes sp. | reverse complement strand
TTAGCTCACCGTTGGTCTGTTGTTGTGGTTGTTGTGCTGCTTTTTGCGGGTGCGGTGGTAGCTATGAAGCGTATGCCGCAGAACTTCTTTCCACAGTTCGATAAACACTATTTCCGTGCCGATGTGATTCTGCCCGAGGTGTACGATATGGAATCTACGGCGCAACATCTCTATGCCATGACCGAGTGGTTGCTGAGTCAGCAGGAGGTGGTGCGTGTATCCACTACTGCAGGTGCTACGCCACTGCGTTACTATCTGGCCAGTGGTAGCGTGGCCGGTCGGCCTAATTTCGGCAATCTGCTGGTGGAGGTTCGTTCTTCCCGTGTAACAGAGCAGGTGAAGCAGCGCTTCGATGACTACGTCGAGGCTTCGTTCCCCGATGTGTGGCTCCGCTCGTCGCTCTTCAAACTGTCGCCTGTGCCCGATGCTACCATCGAGATAGGTTTTGTGGGTAGCAATGTGGATACGCTTATATCTCTTGCCACACGCGTGCAGCGTATCATGCAGTCGTTGCCCGAGGCCGACAATGTCCGCAATAGTTGGGGTAATCGTGTGGCTACGTGGCTTCCGGTATATTCTCAGATTAAGGGGCAGCGTATAGGCGTGAGCCGTAGTCGCATGGCGCAGTGGATAACGCTGGCCTCGGATGGGTATCGTCTGGGGGAGTATCGTCAGGGCGATGAGGTGATGCCCATCCTGCTTAAGGATGAGGATATCGATGATTATAACCTCTCAAATCTGCAGTCGATGCCAATCTTCTCGCGCGATGGCAATGTCTACTCATTGGAGCAGGCCGCGTCGGGTTTTGATTTCGATTATCGAACTGGCGTAGTCAAACAGTACAACCGCCAGCGGGTGGTCAAGGCTCAGTGTGATCCGAGGGCAGGGGTCAATACGCAGCAACTTTATAAGCGTCTTATAGCGGAGGTCAAGCGTCAGGTGGTAGTGCCACAGGGTTATCAGATGATGATCTTTGGTGAGCAGGAGTCGCAACAGGAGTCAAATCGTGCCCTGGGGAGGTATATGCCGCTTGCACTGGTGCTGATCTTTGTTACGCTGTTATTGTTGTTTGATAATTTCCGTGATCCGATTGTCATTCTGCTTATGACGCCACTTATCTTCATCGGCGTAGTGTTGGGGCTGTTGCTTACCGGTAACGAGTTCGATTTCTTCTCGCTTCTGGGTTTGCTTGGTCTTGTTGGCATGAATGTGAAGAATGCCGTAATTCTGGTCGCTACCATACGCGATTATCGTGTCGTGGGACTCCCCGTTGGCGAAGCCATTGTGGAGGCTTCTGTTGAGCGACTAATGCCTGTGGTGTTGGCCTCCGTGACGACTATTCTGGCTCTTATCCCTCTGTTGTTTGACTCGCTTTTTGCCAGCATGGCCGCAACGATTATGGGCGGACTGCTGGTGGCGACGGTGCTGACGATGGTGGTGGTGCCCGTAGTGTATGCCCTTTTCTATCGAGTGAAATATGTTCAAAAGAGTTAGTTATGCGAATCTTTTTCCTTTTTATAGCTGTGGTGCTGACCTCAAGCGCGGCATATGCTCAAACCTCCTTTTCGCTTGAAGCCTACCGCGATAGCGTGTATATGAATAGTGTTGATATGCGCAATTCCATCGTTGCCCTGGAGCGTGCTCAGGCGCAGGAGCATATCGCAAAAATCGATTACCTCCCCTCGCTCACTGCATCGGGATCGTTTACGACCGATTTTCGTCGTACGGGCAATGCCGATCTGTGGGGTTTTGCGCTGCAGCCACACATTGAGCAGGTGCTTTATGCCGGTGGCGGTGTGCGTGCGGCATATAGGCGCTCGGTGTTGCAGAGTGGGGTGGCTGCGGAGAATCAGCAGATGACTCGCCTCAATGTGCGCAACACTGCCGAGAGGGCATATTACACGCTTTCGGCTATGCAGCTCTATCGTGCCGCAACGCAGGAGTATGTCTCCATTATACGGTCGCTATATCGGGTGGTGGAGGAGCGTTTTAACGAAGGGTATATTGCCAAGGGTGATATGTTGCAGGTCGAGACACGGCTAAGTCAGGCCGAGTATTCGCTCATTGAGATGGACAATAGTTACGAAGTGGCTCTGCATCGCTTCAATACGCTTCGTGGTGAGGTGGGGCCTGCCGATGTGACGCTGCTGAACTCCATTATTGACACCATTTCGCAGCCTCAGCGCCTGAGTGTTGAGCAGATGCTTGTGCGCCGCCCCGATATGCGCTCGGCACAACTTGCAATACAGGCCGCAGAGTATGGTGTGCAAGTTACCCGTGCGCAGTATAATCCGCGACTGACGGCAGGTGTGAGTGGCTCGTGGCAGACCTATTCTCCCAATGCCTCGGCAAAGACCTATGTAGATGGCGCGCTGGTGCTTGGGCTTAGTGTGCCGCTGTTTCATTGGGGTGAGCGACGATCGGCGGTAGCCGTGGCGCGCAGCGATCAGCGACAGGCAGAGAATAGGCTGGAACAGTTGCGTCGCGATGCGGCACAGCAGGAGGC
>JAGBYV010000046.1 GCA_017628595.1 Alistipes sp. | reverse complement strand
TTCCCTCCAGTTTTCAAATGCCTAATTTTCATCTATCCCGACACATTATTTTACATAATATAAATATTACATCAATTATTGGATTTAAGGAAAATTTCTTATCTTTGTAAAAAAGCTACTCCATGAAGCAACTGCTACTACCTCTCTCAATACTCCTTATGGCGTGCGGCTCGACTGAATCCACAGATCAGTTGCTTCGGCAGGTATGGACAAACGATCAGTCCATTCGTCAGCAGATGTTGGCTCTTAGCAAAGCCGTTACATCGGAAGGACGTGCTGATTTTGTTGACTCGCTCATCGTGACCGTTGATGAAATGGAGCGCATTGACTCGGAGAATATGGCTATTGTAGATAGTATTCTACAACGTGGCTTGCCACAAAGATTAACAGCGGAATCATATAAGACCATATGGATTGTTATCGACCATTCATCACTTGAAAAACAAGTGCAGTATCTTCCTCTGATTGAGCAGATGGCTCACAATGGTAAGATTGGTCTTGACGAATACGCTTTATTATATGATCGTGTGGCTTTGGGACAAAATCGCATGCAACGCTACGGCAGTCAAATCGTTCAATTTGGCACATCGGAGAAGTTACAACTCTATGTGTGGCCCATAGACAATCCCTCGCAACTTGATTCTTTGCGAGCCAGCGTTGGACTTAAACCCTTGGCAGAATATCTACAACAGATAAAAGAGGAGATGGACATTGAGCCGACATACGACCCTGCACTAACTATCGAGGAATTAAACATTATGCGCGACAAGTCATCGCGAGAATAGCCGCAACAAAAACAAACAGAATAAAAACACTCTAATACGACAACTCCTAATTACATTGCCTTATGAAACATTCAACATGCATATGCACTCTGCTGCTATCCTTAATTTTAGTTACGATGCCAACATATATGACCACGGCACGTTCACGCACATCATATCAAACATATAGTTGCACCATCGATGGCATAGAGCGCTCATACAAGCTCTACCTACCATCCAACATACAGCCCAACGCACCGCTCGTATTTGTATTGCACGGTTACGGAGGCTCTTTTGACCTCGACCACGTTGGCATGAACGAGGCTGCCGAGCGACATGGCTTTGCCGTATGCTATCCGCAGGGTGCAAAAGATGGCCGTGGCAAGCCATGCTGGAATGTAGGCTATCCCTTTCAGGCAGATATGACAATTGACGATATCTCATTCCTGAGCAAGTTAGCACGTCAGCTGCAAAAGCAACACAATCTAAGTCGCAAAAACACCTTCTGCACCGGCATGTCCAACGGCGGTGAGATGTGTTATCTGCTGGCATATAGCCGTCAAAGCACCTTCCGCGCCGTAGCACCCATTGCCGGCCTTACAATGGAATGGATGCCAAAGGCTTATACCCGCACCCGCCCTATCCCACTCTTCGAGGTCCACGGCACCGAGGATCGCACATCGGAGTGGACTGGCGACATAGAGAACAAAGGCGGCTGGGGAGCATACATTGCCGTACCCGATGCCGTGAACTATTGGGTTAAACGTAACGGCTGCGACAAGGAGGTGCACGAGCAGCTGCCACTCAAAACCGACGACTCACATCAGGTAATTGCTCACCGCTACATCGACAGCAAGCATGGCAACGATGTGTGGTTATACGAAATTATTGGCGGCGGACACACATGGGGTGAAAAAGATTTGGATATAGCCGAGGAAATTTGGAAATTCTTTAGTAAATTTACCGAGTAAATTATGCTTTTTAACAAACTGTAGCACAAAATGGGCAAACGGATATATATTACAATCATCGCATTTGTCACATTTGCTGCTATATATCAGACATTTAGCACTGGCTACGGATGCGCCGATGAGATAATTTACCTAAGCGAGCAGACGCTGCGCAACTCCCCTACTCCTGCGCCCGAGTCGTTGACCGTAATTTACGAGCGACAGACGGGCCAGAACAGCGACCTGTTGCATCTGCGCATTGACACCACCTATCACCAGATAGGCAAAGGAGCCTACAAGCACGAACTGCGTGCCGAGCGAGAGTATTCGCTGCGTAGCTTCGACGGCACATAC
The DNA here is from genome assembly GCA_017628595.1 of Alistipes sp. Taxonomy (GTDB): domain Bacteria; phylum Bacteroidota; class Bacteroidia; order Bacteroidales; family Rikenellaceae; genus Alistipes. The sequence continues at coordinate 13,182 of JAGBYV010000046.1, read as the reverse complement.
ACCGACATGAGCGATGTGGCAACACTCTGCCTTGTGGAGGGTGGCCGTGAGTGGCAAACAGAGAACAAGCAGCAACACAACGTTGCGGGCTACAATTGCCTGAGTGCCACGCTAAGAGTGGGCAACATGCGTTACCAGGCATGGTACAGCACCGATCTACCCCACTTACATCGAGGTGCAGAGATCTCTGATGGGCGGTCGGGGCTGATATTAGAGGCACAAAGTGCTGATATGCGCTACACATTACGCGCAAAATATATTGGACAAAGAATAGGATAAACTTAATATCAAACAAAACAACTATGAAGAAAATCGTATCATTTGTTGCCATGTCGGCTCTTGCAGCTGGGATGGCTACATCGTGCCAAAAGCACAACACGCTATCTGAGGCTGAGAAGGCTGAGGGTTGGCAGTTACTTTTCGATGGCGAGACAATGAACGGCTGGCGCGACTTCAACGGCACAGAGCTCACTAATGGCTGGCGCGTTGTTGACGGTTGCATTCAGGCCTCTGGTGAGGGTGGTGATGCATCGGGTTATATTGTAACGGATAAGAAGTACTCAAACTTTGAGTTGGTATGGGACTGGAAGCTCACTTATGGTGGCAACAGCGGTATGTTGTACCACGTTGTTGAGCACCCCCGCTTCGATGTACCCTACGTCACTGGTCCCGAGTATCAGCTCATCGACAACGAGGGCTGGGAGGAGGTTAATGCTCCCACCAAGTTGGAGGAGTGGCAGAAGCTGGGCGTTGACTACGCTATGCACCTGCCCGACTACAGCAAGATGAAGGTTAATCCCGTAGGCAAGTGGAACTCATCGAAGATCGTTTACGACAACGGCCACGTTGAGCACTGGCTCAATGGCGAGAAGATTCTCGAGTTTGAGGCTTACACAGAGGATTGGTTTGCAAAGAAGTCGAGCGGCAAGTGGGGCGACCACACCGAGTACGGCCTCGCACACGAGGGTGTTATCTGCTTGCAGGACCACGGCGATCCCGCATCGTTCCGCAACATCAAAATCAAGGAGTTGCCCGAGAAGCGTGCAGGTCAGAAGGTGAGCCTCTTCAATGGCAAGGATCTCACCGGCTGGGAGCTCTTCGGCAGCATGCGTGTATCGGTTGACGACGAGGGCAACCTGGTAACAGAGAATGGCGAGGATCTGCAGTATGGCTACCTCGGCACTCGCGAGTACTATAAGGATTTCGATCTTACAGTTGAGTTCAAGCAGATGTCAAACGGCAACTCTGGTCTCTTCTTCCACTCATTCGTTCACGGCGGCTTCAAGAGCAACGTAGTTAACGGCTGGCAGTGTGAGGTTGCACCCCGTGGCAACGACACAGGCGGTGTGTATGAGTCATACGGCCGTGGCTGGCTCAAGCAGATTCCCGAGGAGAAGGAGTCAATTCTGAAGGAGGGCGAGTGGAACACTCTGCGCCTGAAGGTTGAGGGCAATAAGGTTCAGACCTGGCTCAATGGCGAGCCTATGATGGAGCTCGACGACGAACTCATCGGTTCAAAGACTGGTCGTATCATGTTGCAGATCCACGATGGCAACAACATCAAGGTGCTGTGGCGTAACTTCAACCTCACAAAGTTGTAGTCGACCAAGACCATTATACCGCAAGTCCGACCTCGCAAGGTCGGACTTTTTTGTGCAGACGCACGATGTTGGGACTATTTTTGTATATTTGCAAAAAATATTTGCATGACAAGACATATATATAAAATACTCACCCTGCTATCTGCTACCCTGCTCTGTGCCTGCCAATCGCATCGTGCGGAGCAGAATGCAGAGATTGTAGTGAGCATAGCACCGCTGAAATATATCGTCGAGCAGATTACCGCCGACGACTTCGAGGTGGATGTGTTGGTGCCTGCCGGAACGAGTCCAGAGACATTTGATCCCTCGCCCCGCCAGATGCAGAACCTGCAGGATGCCTCGCTGCTATTCACCACGGGTCTAATTGAGTTTGAGCAGAATATCGTTGAGCGACTGGAGAATAAATCAAACATCATCTCGCTCAGCCACGGTATAGAGTTAATTAAGGGTTCGCACTCACACGGGGAGCACGCCGCAGAGCATCACGCCGAAGATGGTCACTCACACCATCACGGCACCGACCCTCACATCTGGACCTCTCCTCGTGAACTGAAGACAATGGCTCGCAATGCCTACGAGGCTATCATCGCGCAATACCCCGATTCGGTGAAATACACGGTGGCCTACAACGACTTTGCAGCGCAGCTGGAGAACCTCGATAGGATGTGTGCCGATATGTGTCAGGCATCTGCGACCAGGACTTTTGTTGTCTACCACCCTGCCCTGACCTACTTTGCCCGTGCCTATGCGCTCGAGCAGATAGCCGTTGAGGAGGATGGCAAGGAGCCCTCGGCACGCCACATCGCAACACTAATTGACAAGGCTCACAAGACGGGTGTAACTTGCCTGCTCTACCAGAAGGAGTTTCCTCGCTCGGTTGTGGATGTGATTGCCCGCGATATGGGAGTTCAGGCTCAGGAGATAGACCCTCTCAAGGAGAATGTCGTAGAGAATATTGCCGAAATAACTCGTTTAATAACAAGCAAATAGCCATCGTCAGATGAATCATCACAACATCATACTTTCGCTTCGCGATGTAAGTGTCGCCTACGATGGATACGCCGCCTTGAAGGGTGTGAATCTCGACATCTACGACGATGATTTCATTGGCGTGATCGGTCCTAACGGTGGTGGCAAGACAACGCTCGTGAAGGCTATCATGGGCGCTGTGCCGTATAGCGGGAGCATCTCGATGGCCGACGCTCTGCATCGCAGCAATCATACAAAAATCGGCTATATGCCCCAGGTCAGCCAATTTGATGTGCGCTTCCCCATATCCATCGAGGAGGTTGTGCTGTCGGGTCTGCAAACCGAAAAAGGGTTCTTCGGCCGTTATCGCAGCGAGGATAAGGCCAAGGCCAGAGATCTTATGGAGCAGATGGGTATTGCCGAGCTGGCACAACGCGCCATAGGCGAGGTGTCGGGCGGACAATTGCAACGTGCCTTGCTCTGCCGTGCCATCATTGCCGAGCCCCGACTGCTAATCCTCGATGAGCCTACCAACTTCGTAGATAATCGTTTCGAGCATGAGTTCTACAATATGGTCAAGCAACTGAGCGACCGCATGGCCATCATCATGGTGTCGCACGATCTGGGCACCATATCCAGCATAGTGAAGAGCATCGTATGCGTCAATGGCCATGTGCACCGTCACGACTCCAACATACTGACCCCGGAGCAGCTACTAAACTACGATTGTCCTATACAGATCCTTTCGCACGGACACATCCCCCACACCGTGCTGGAGCATCACACGGGTGACGGATGCCACGACCACAAATAAAAAGAGGCTGCCCCGCAAGGGACAACCTCTTTTCTCTTTTTATTGCCTGCTACCACGCCGGACGTACCTTATATATATTCATATCGTCGATGGTAATGACCTTCGTGGGATTCTCCTGGTAGATGTGATGTGTCCACCAGCTCTCCTCGGCCTTAGTATAAACCAACTTGCCACTCTTGGCGTTGTAGTTCACCGACTTCACATTCTCGGTACTCTGCAACGGCTCAAAAGGCGTGTATTCGCCACTCTCCACATCGAACCAATAGACACCCTCGTGACCCGACACAAGCATACGCTGAGCATCAACCTTCATCAGGTCGTGACCCGACTTAACGGGAATAGACCACGACTGCTTCAGTTCAAGTGAGGGAGTGTCGCTCTGCCAATCCTTGAGCTTGTACTCACGCAGAACATCATAGCCCAACGCATAGAGGCTCTCGCGCTCGGCGTGCCACACAACACCGTGACCCGAGTACAGAGAATCACGCCACAACACCTTCTCGGGCTGCGCAATATCGTAGATCTCCAGCGAGTTACCCAGCTTATGCGTAGAGAGTGCTACCGCTACCCTATCACCAGGCAACAAATCGGCCGAGTGCGCCATCGGCACACGCGCATAGAAGAGATTCTTCTTCGTTTTCAGATCGATGAGTACCACCGCACTGGTCGATGAAGTGAGCAGCAACTTGCTGTTGCCATCCACGAACTTACACTCATCCAGCGGATTCAGATACTCGGCATACTCTGCAGGCAGACCCTCGGTAGGATCTTCGATGCACCACGACCACACTTCGTGCAGCGTCTCGCCATCGGACTTCGCCATATCGATGATCTTCACCTCCTTGCCACCACATACGGCAACGTGGTTCTCGCCATAAGGAGAACAACTCGCCACCATAGCGGCGGCGAGAAGTCCCATAGTAATTTTAATTAGGTTTTTCATAGTTACGCGTTATCTCTGAGGAATATCCACCTCCTTGGTGCGACCATCAATCAGATAATCGGTGAAGTGGTCAACCAATCGCCAGTAGAAATACTCGTTCATATCGCCAAAGCTGTGACGCTGCATAGGCAGATAGAGCATATCGAAACGCTTGTTGGCACGAATCAGTGCATTCACCACGCGTGATGTGTTACCCGGGTGTACGTTATTGTCGATCTCGCCGTGGATGAGCAACAAGTGGCCCTTCAGACGCTTTGCAATCTCGGGATTGGTGTCGATGCTATAAACGAACGTAGTGTCGCCATCCTCTGTAACGGTCTCCTTCACACCGTGGTGAGTCTCGCTCCACCAGCGGTTGTAGATGCGGTTATCGTGGTTACCTGCGCACGATACAGCAGCCTTGAAGAAGTCGGGGTACTGCAAAATAGCAGCCGTTGACATAAAGCCACCACCCGAGTGACCGTGGATACCTACGCGGTTGATGTCGATAAAGTCGTGGCGTGCCGCCAGCTGCTCGATAGCAGCCTTCTGGTCAGCCAGACCGTAGTCACGCAAGTTGCCGTAGCCGTAGTTGTGATACCACTTCGAACGGTCGGGGTGACCACCACGGTTACCTACCGAGATTACGATAAATCCTGCCTGTGCCAGACGGTCGGTACGGGGGCTCATACGAGTAAAGGGATAGTATGTACCCTCCACCTGCGGACCGGGATATACATAATCGACAATAGGATAAACCTTCGTAGAGTCAAAGTCGAAGGGCTTGTACATTACGCCATAGAGATCTGTAACACCATCGGCAGCCTTCACCTTGAATGTCTCGGGGAACTTATAACCGTTGGCAAGCAACAGCGTAAAGTCGCTGGTCTCCAGATCCATAATCTTGTTACCCAGGCAGTCGTAGAGTGCAGTTGCGGGAATAGTATCCACGCGTGAGTAGTTGTCAACGAAGTAACGTGCAGCATCATCCACAACGGGCTCGTGGAAGAAGTCGCCCTTATTGAGCAACTTAACCTCGCCGCCATCCAGACTTACAGAGTAGAGGTGCTGGTAGTAGGGATTCTCGCCCTGCTCGTGACCCATACCTGTGAAATATACCTTGCGAGCCTTCTCGTCCACCTTCAGAATCTCGTGAACGTGCCATGGGCCCTCGGTAAGGCGACGCTTCAAATTACCAGCATCGTCATAGAGGTAGAGGTGTGCCCAACCGTCACGCTCGCTCCACTGGATAAGCTCCTTACCGCCGTTGATAATCGACAAGGGGCGTACCTCGATGTATGTATTCATACGCTCCTCCACTACGGGCTTCAATTCATCGTCGCCAATGGTGTATGAGCAGATATCGATACGGTGCAGGTCGCGGCTTGAGCGGGTAACGAAGAAGCGGTTAGCATCGCCCAACCATACTGCCGGCTGATCGTACATATGACGCTGCTTCTGCTCACGGGGCTTGCGACCAACCGAGAGGGTCTGATCCTTGAAACGCTCAGTAGAGATCTCCTTGCGAGAGTTATCGTTCATATCGAAGATGTAGAGGTGCTCCACGGGAGCCTCCTTCTCGCCCGGCATATGATACTTATATGTCTCCAATGTAGGACGGGGCTCAGCCAGTGCGTTGATAACCCACAGATCCTTAACGGCACGCTCATCGGTCACAACCGTTACGAAATAGCGTGAGTCGGGCGACCACACACCATAAGCGCCACGGCGCTTGCCGTCGAGCAGAGAATCGGTGTTGAGCATATAATAGGGCTGACCATAACCAAAGTCCTTCACACCATCCTTCGTGATCTGAATCTCGGTGATGGTAGAGTCCTTGTCATCCTTCTTCAGCTTCTCGTAATCCTCGCGAGACATACGCCACAGGTTCAAATCCTTGGCATAAACAACAGTCTTGCCGTCGGGCGACACGGATGCCCACGAGAGCTGCTTGGTCTCCTTCTCCTTATCCTTAAGGTGAGTCAGAGCCTTTGTCTTGTAGTTGTAAGAGAAGTAGAAAATCTCCTTACCGCTCACCTTCTTGGGCTTCTTGCCTGCGAGCGAATCCTCCTTCGATAGTGGCTTGGGCTTGGCGTCCTGCGATGAGCGCACCTCAAAGGTAAAGGTTACGCCATCCTCGTCCACCTCCAGATTCAGGATAGGAAGCTGTGCTGCGATGAAGGGATCGTGCATAATCTCCGAGAGCTGTGCTGCCAGCTTGTCGTGGTCGAACAGGGGCTCACGCTTGCGAGCTACGGGATCAACCACATACCAGCGTGTACCCTCGCCTGTCTTATAGCTGTACCAGAACTTCTCGCCTGACTTAAACCAGTGAGGATCAACCGTAGTTGAGAAGAGCATATTCTCCAACTTGCTTGCTGTAAATCGCTCGGCCAACGCCAAACGATTACGCTGGCGCACATCCTCACGCTCATCGGCACGCACCGAGCCTGCCGATATGGCTACAATAGCCAACAATAGTAAAAACTTTCTCATATAACCTTAATTTATTTGGCCTCTTGAGCCGATTTAAAATAATTGCTGAAGAAAAGAATCTGATACTTGATCGAGTTGCGCCAGTAGTCCCAGTTGTGCACGCCGGGACGTGTGTAGAAGTCGTGCGGAATCTTCGCCGCTGCGAGCTTCTCGTGCAGAGCGCAGTTCACCTCGTAGAAGAAATCCTCCGTACCGCAGTCGATGATGAGTTTCATGGCATCGGGCTTGAGCTGATCTACAAGGTTGATAACAGTATAGTTGTCCCAGTTCTTGGGATTCTCCTCGATAGTACCCAGACGAAGCGACATGCCCCAGTTCTTGGGGAAGGGGCGGATATCCACGCCACCCGACGTTGAGCCTGCTGCTCCGTAGGTATCCTGATGGCGGATGCCGAGCCACAGACCTCCATGGCCACCCATCGAAAGACCTGTAATGGCACGTGCCGTACGGTCGGCATGGGTCTTATAGTGAGTATCGATATAGGATACGAGCTCCTTCGATACGAATGTCTCATACTTGTATGTAGGATCCACGGGGCTATCCCAGTACCAGCTGTTCGTTCCGCCATCGGGCATAACCAGAATCACATTATACTGATCAGCCAGAACGCCGGTCTGACCCTTTACGTCCCACGCCGAGTGGGTGTCGCCGTGACCATGCAGAAGATAGACAACAGGCAACTTCTCCATCGAGTGATATGCATTGGGCAGAATCACCGTCACGGGCACATCCTTATTCATTGCAGCGCTATGAACCGATAGCGTTTCACGAATATATGCCCACGATGTATTGCACACGATAAGGGCAAGCAATAGTGTAAAAACTCTTTTCATAGTATTATTAAGTTGTATTAAATTAAATATCATGTCGAAATTATCGCAAATATACGAAAAAGAGGTCAAAACTTGTTGCTCATTTCCGAATTAATCCCTATTTTTGTTTTTAAGAATTTGTTTAACGATAAAATTATAGCGAAATGAAGTCAAAATTTATGATTCTGGCGCTGGCCATGGTAGCGCTGATGTGTTCGTGCAGCTCACGAACCGAACTCTTCAATGGCAAGGATCTCACAGGCTGGGTATGTGTAGTAGATGAGGCAAGCGGTGTTCCCGCATCTGAGGTATATGGTGTTAAGGATGGCAATATTCACATCGTAGGTCAGCCCTTCGGTTACATGCGTACCGAGAAGAAGTATGGCGACTACACCATGCACATGGAGTGGCGCTGGGTTGGCAAGGGTACCAATAGCGGTTTCTTCCACCGTGTACAGGACGGCGACAAGGTATGGCCTAACTCTATCGAGGTTCAGTTGTGCGCAGGCAAGGCTGGTGATTTCGTAATGTTGGGTGGTTCAAAGATCTCGGAGATCGAGTGCGTTGGCGAGTTCCCCGTAAAGGATCGTTCAGGCGATGCTGAGAAGGCTGAGGGCGAGTGGAACGAGGCTACCGTAATTTGCAAGGGCGGCAAGATCACCGTTTACATCAACGGTCAGTTGCTCAACGAGTGCACCACCACTGCTACCGAGGGTTACATCGCTCTGCAGAGCGAGGGTGGCCCCATCGAGTTCCGTAACTTGTGGTTGGAGTAAACACTCCCTGACATAAATCTTAAGACTACCTTCATCAAGGTAGTCTTTTTTTTTGCCGTATGCCCTGCTTTTGTACGCTATTTGCACCGTTGCGTGGTAACCTTTAATATTTTTTAGCTATGGATAAAATCAAAAACGAAAAGCACAACGAGAAGAGTGCTGACAAGGCTGCGGCAAACAAGAAGCAGGATTCATGCAAGGATAAGGGCAGCTGCTCAACACCCAAGGCTGAACACAAAACTCCGAAGGCGCACCATTAATCGGCAGCACATTTTCCGAAGCGTTCTCTTGGCGGCCCCGTGCGGGCCGTTTTTTCATAATAAGAGCCGACATATAGACTCGAACATGTGTCAAAGCCTAATGATGAAACATTTGCAAAAGTCGTTTGCATTTATTACTTTTGCAGAAAGTAACATTTAAACACGACTTTATTATGGCAAATTTGAGAAACCTTAAGAAGGAGATCGACTATCGTTTGGAGGAGTTCGTATTCGATTGCGAGATGGCAATATATTTTCAGCCCTCAAAGGAGGAGGCTGTTGTAGGTATTATGGAGAATGCCGTAGCATTGCGCAACGCACTCTACATCAAGGCTAACAACCCCACCGAGCCCCGCAACGCATCGCTCGTGAAGAAGTATTACGCTGCTTTGCGCCGTGATATGGTATCTTCATTCGGTTCATTGTTCGAGGAGTTGAGCGCTCTGAACGAGGCTAAGTAAGAATCCCTTACTTTAAAAACTAAAGGCTGTTCCCGCAGGGACAGCCTTTTTGTTTTAGATCTCATGCGAGAGAGATGGGGGCACCGCCCCACTCATATCGTAATCACCCCAACGCTCGGCAATGTAATCCAGCGTAGAGTTTATCTCATCCACATCGAACAGTGTGACCAGTTTTAGGCGCGTAGACTTAAAGTCGGGCAGACCCTTAAAGTAGTTCGAAAGGTGGCGGCGCATCTCCAGCACGCCTACCCTATCACCCTTGATTTCCAGCGACTTCTGCAGGTGTTCCTTGGCGATTGCCACACGCTCCACGACCGACGGCTGAGGCATCACCTCGCCCGTAGCCATAAAGTGCTTCACCTCCTGGAATATCCACGGACGGCCATAGGTCGCACGACCAATCATAACGCCATCCACGCCATATGTATCGAACATCTGCTTGGCCTTCGGTCCCGAATCCACATCGCCATTACCGATGATAGGTATCTCGATCGATGGGTGATGCTTCACCTCGCCAATGAGTGTCCAGTCAGCCTCGCCGCGATACATCTGCGAGCGGGTGCGACCGTGAATAGTAAGCGCCTTGATACCCGTATCCTGCAGACGCAGAGCTATATCCATAATATTCTTTGACTCCTCATCCCAGCCCAAACGTGTCTTTACGGTCACGGGGGTCTGGACAGCCTCCACAATGCGACGTGTCATCTCCACCATCAGTGGCACATCGCGCATCATGCCTGAGCCGGCACCACGGCCTGCAATCTTCTTAACCGGGCAGCCAAAGTTGATATCAATAAAGTCGGGACGAGCGGTCTCGGCTATGCGAGCAGCTTCGACCATAGGCTCAATGAGATGGCCATAGATCTGTATGCCCACGGGGCGCTCGGCCTCGTCGATGTTGAGTTTTGCACGCGACTTCCACGCATCACGTATCAGACCATCCGACGAGATAAACTCCGTCGTGACAACATCCGCACCAAAGCGTTTGCACATATAACGGAACGATGGGTCGGTCACATCCTCCATAGGAGCAAGGAACCACGGCTGCGAACCTAAATCTATATCTCCAATCTTCATTATATCTTCTTATTATACAGCCGCAAAATTACAAAAAAATGCCCGCCAAACCAAGTTCGACGGGCAAATTATTATAGACGGTCAATTATTAGATAGCAACCTGAGTCTTAAGACGCAAATCGTCAGATGAGCCACCTACCATAATCTCGATGTTGCCATTCTCCAACATCCAGGTATCAGCATCCACATCCCAGTAGCGAAGGCTCTCAACGGGAATCTCAACTGTAACCTGCTGAGTCTGACCAGCAGCAACGCTTACACGCTTGAAGCCCTTGAGCTCCTTAACGGGCCACTCAACCTTTGCATCCAGACGCTTTACATATACCTGTGCAACCTCGTCAGCCTCCATTGAGCCGTTGTTGGTGAGGTTGAATGTAAGCTTAATCACGTCGTTAGCACGATACTTTGTCTTGTTTGCCTGCAAGTCAGAGTACTCGAAATCAACATACGACAAACCGTGACCAAACGCATACATCACAGGCACCTGCTTGGTGTCGAACCAACGATAACCAACATACTGACCCTCGGTGTAGTGTGCATCGGGAGCGGGACGCTGCATACGGCGACGCTCGCCACCAGTGATATCGTCACGGTGAGCAGCAGCAAATACGTCAGTACCCTCAACCTTCTGCGGGAAGTTACCCATAGCATAAGCGGGTGAATCCTCCAGCTTTACGGGGAAAGTGAAGGGCAACTTACCCGAAGGAGCGATGTTACCATAGAGAATGTCAGCCAACGCGTGACCACCCTCCAAACCGTTCCACCAACCCTGAACGATAGCCTTAGAGTACTTCTCCAAAACCTGCAAGTCGCAAGGACCACCAGAGATAATAACGCTCACGATGTTGGGATTAACCGCAGCCAAAGCCTCGATAATCTGCTCCTGACCCAAAGGAAGCTTGATATCCTTACGGTCGCTACCCTCAGTCTCGATATACTTGTTTGTTCCGCAGAAGAAGAGCACAACATCAGCATCCTTGGCAGCAGCTACAGCCTCAGCCAGCAGTGTTGCATCGGGAGCCTCGTCGATTGCCTGAGCAAACTCCTTGGGATCGGCATTGCGCATCATACGAGCAAACATACCAAGGAAGTTCTTGTATGCGGGTGTATAGGTAATCTCGAAGTTGTTGTTAGAGCGGTTCTGCAAACCCTGCAATGGAGTGATCTCGTAGGGAGTCTTCACACCTGCACCCATACCACCTGCAGCGGTAGTAGCAACAGCATTGCGGCCGATAACGGCAATCTTCTTAACCTTATCGTTCTTCAAAGGCAATACGCCACCCTCGTTCTTAAGAAGCACAACCGACTTTGCAGCAACGTTATACGCTGTCTGACGGCTCTCGGGCTGTGAGGTCTGAACGGTGTTAGCCACATCCTCGGGAATAGGCTCAATAGCGAAGCGCAGACGAAGGATCTCACGCACGCGGTCGTTTACGATCTCCTCTGAGAGGCGACCTGCACGGATAGAGTCAATCAGGGGCTGACCCAGGTAGTTATCGCCTGTCATCTGTACGTTCAGGCCACCCAGAGCTGCACCCATAGTGCTGTGAGTACCACCCCAATCCGATACGGTCATACCCTTGAAGCCCCAGTCGCCACGCAGAATCTCGTTGTTGAGCACGAAGTTCTCGGTACCGTAGTAGCCATTAACCTTGTTATAAGCGGGCATAACTGACATTGCACCACCCTTAACAACTGCATCCTCAAAAGGCTTGAGGTAAATCTCACGCATCGTACGCTCATCAACAATCACATTCACCGTACCACGGTTAGTCTCCTGATTGTTCAGTGCATAGTGCTTAACGCAGGCAGCTGTACCTGCATCCTGCATACCCAGAGTGTACTGCACGGCCAAAGCCGCTGCAAGGATGGGATCCTCAGAGAAATACTCATAGGTACGACCACCTACGGGCAGACGCTGGATGTTGATAGCCGGGCCCAGCATAATATCCTTACCACGCAGACGAGCCTCTACACCAATACCGTTACCGTAGTCGTAAGCCAACTCGGGCGACCACGTAGCAGCCAGAGCCGAACCTGTGGGGAAGTATGTAGCCGAGTCCAATGACCATCCCTTGGGACGGAAGCCATCGGCAACCTCTTCGCGCACGCCGAAAGGACCGTCGGCATACTTAATATCCTGAATACCAAGACGAGGCACACCCTCTGAAGACATAATTGTCTTACTGTGCATCATCTCAACCTTCTCCTCGAGAGTCATCTGAGCGATGATCTCGTTGATTTCCTTGTCGTGAATCGTCAGACGATCCTGCAATGACTGAGGCTGTGAGCAAGAGAAGCCCAGAGCACACATTGCGACAAAAAGAATAACGCGTTTCATAGTTGTTGATTGTAAGATTATTAATTGTGTGTAATATGTCAAAATATACAGCGGCAAAATTACAAATAATAGTTTAATATGGTAACATTCTGACCACTAAAATCAACATTTTTACACAAACAACGCCTATTGTCCCCATTTTTCGCCCATAATTACCTCAAAGAGCAACATAAATGATGATTCTATGCGTCACAGAGTGCCATTTTCCGCGAAAAAATACTAATTTTGTGCACAAAATATTTTTACTGGAAATAATTACACAAAAATATGAACACCGAAAGCTTTATTTCGCAAATTGTAGCCTCGTCGGTTGAGGCATTGTACGGGGCAGTGAATCCCGCACAAATCCAGATCCAGAAGACCCGCAAGGAGTTCGAGGGCGATTATACTCTGGTCACCTTCCCTCTTCTCAAGGCAAGCCGCAAGTCACCCGAGGCAACCGCTACGGAGATTGGCGAGTGGATCGTTGCCAACTGCGAGCAGATCTGCGCATTCAACGTAATCAAGGGTTTCTTGAACCTCTCTATTGCCCCCGCATTCTGGCTGGAGCGCTTTGCAGAGATGGCAGCTGATGAGAACTATGGCATGGCAGCAGATTCAGGTCGTACGGTGATGGTTGAGTACTCATCTCCCAACACCAACAAGCCCCTCCA
>JAGBYV010000004.1 GCA_017628595.1 Alistipes sp. | reverse complement strand
TATCGGGCATAACAACCGTATGGAGTCTTGAGCCATAAAAGGCTTCCGATCCAATTATCGATACACCATCAGAGATGACAATCTCCGTAAGGTCGACAGAATTACAAAAACTATATGCCGCAATGGTTTGTACACCCGATGGAGTTGTGTAGGATGTGATGCCTGCAGGAGCAAATGCAAGTAGTACATTATCAAGCACAAGGCATCGGCCATCCTCCGATGCGCACCATCCCTCGAACTTCTCAAGATGACCACACGATGAAAATGCACCTGGCTCGATATATATGACACTCTCGGGGATGTATATTGAGGTAAGTCCCCAACAGTTATAGAATGCTGAACCATAGATCTCGGTTACGCTATTTGGGAGGTTGATGCTTGTGAGGTTCCAGTTATCCCAAAAGGCACCATATGGGATTCTTGTCACATCGCCATCAAAAGTCAAAATGCCCTCGCCAGTATTGTAGTCAAAGTAGTTGTCGATAAGCGTAGCGCCAAAATCCCAATCGTTATTAGGCCATACCCGATCGGTTGCAGTATACCAAATCTCGTTGTTGAGGATATCCAACGCGTCGCTCTCCTCGGCCTCGAACTCGACAACCTGCATAGGCTGGATGTGGTTGCGCTCGATGGCGATTGCATCATTGCGCTGGAGAACCATAGGCTGATAGCCCTGACACTTAACCTCTACGGTGAAACCGTTGGTGAAGGTCTGTGGAGGAAGTGCGATATAGAATGCCGTAGGCTCAGACGAGAGCTCCACACCGCTGCACTGCAACTTAACGCTGGTGAAGGACTCATCCTCGAAGACAAGGTCGCCACCCACCTCCGAGTCATCGCCGGGGGCTGTGCCGTTGCTTGCCATAAAGGTGGCGGTAGCCTCGGCTGCATCGATAGCGATGTCGCCAGCCACGAGCTCATCGTTGTTGCCACGGAGTGTGAGGCTTCGCACAACCTCGCCATTACCTGTAAGCTCAACTCTGATCCAACCACATACGTTCTTAAGCACGAAATCGCGGCCCGTGCTGTGTGCAATCATTAAGTTGCTCTGTGGATCGTAGCTGTTATAGCGGTAGTACTGAGTTGCGGGCATACGTGCCTCGATGCTCTTATCCGCCAATCTCACGAGATAATTCTCGTTGTATGGGTAGACGATGATAACATCATCCATAGTCTGGTTGCCAATATATCCTTCAATGAGCTTAAGCTCGCCAGTGCGATCGCCCGTCTGGCCCTGGAATTGCCACTTAAGGTTGTCGAATGAGCGGTAGAAGACCGAAACGCAGTCGCCCTCGTTCCATACAGTTTTGCCGTTAAGGAGTTGGATACGTGTGTCGGCGTTCTCGAAACCTACGCTAATATTATCGGGAACAAATAGCTTATTGCTCGATAGTTCTTCGATCTCGTTCTGCGTACACGCAGCAAAAGCAAATGCAGCCAATACGTAAAGTATAAATCTTTTCATAGTAATGTGTTTTTAGTCTTCCCAATGTTGTGAATCATCTACTTTAGGATCTTCGAGGTTGCTATCTGTAGAATAAGCAAATCCTGCCTCGACGATACTCACTACGACCTCGGCCTCAGGCGCGAGGTAAGGGGTGTAAAATTTCTTGTTCATAGGTGTATGTTTTAGTTAGTGATTAGCTATTGGATGAACCGTTAAGTGTAGTTCGCACGCATAAGCTACTACAAAAATATAAAAATTTTCGAAGAATTACAAAATATAATCTAATAATATCCGCTCCGAGCCCTATATTTTTTTGCTGAAAGTCAGCTTATTTACATGCAAAAACGAGTGTGTCTAACTCGAAAGTTAAACACACTCGTCATAATATGGTGCCGCCCTATCCGATAGAGCGAATTATCCCTATGTTATGCGCACACGCTACGATACAAGCCTCTATCGTCTTGCCTCCTTAGCCTCGATACACTCCGTAGCGTGGGGTACGCGCAATAGTCGCTCACGAGGAATAAGCTTTCCTGTGGTCTTGCAGATACCGTAGGTCTTGTTGTTGATACGCACAAGAGCCATCTCGAGGTTGCGTATGAACTTCGCCTGACGCTGTGCCAAGCGACCATACTCCTCCTTCGAGAGCGTTGTGGCACCCTCCTCCATAACCTTGAACGTGGGTGACGAATCCTCCGTGTCGTTCTCGTTGCTGGTTGCCGAGCGCAACATCTCATAGTCGGAACGCGCCGAAGCTAACTTTTTCTCTATCAACTGGCGGAACTCCTCAAGCTCCGAATCGTTATATCTGGTCTTCTCCTCTGCCATAATCGTAGCGTTTTAGTACGGTTATACATCGTTTAATAAACAAAATTAAGCAAAAAATATGACACGTGCAAATATTTTTCAATAAAAAGCATAAATTTATTATCAACCGTAAGCCGCGACCCTATAAGAAAAGGGCCACCCAGCATACGCTGGATAGCCCTTGTATACCTATATATAATGTTAG
>JAGBYV010000045.1 GCA_017628595.1 Alistipes sp. | reverse complement strand
GAGGATGAGCAGCTCAATAAGGCTATTGAGGTAGCTCTTGAGCAGATCAAGAACCGCAAGCCTCTGCCCAAGACTCCCGCACCACGTACTATGAAGGATCTGGGTTGGTAGAAATACAATTTCTGATAAACAGATAAATGAAAATAGGCTGCTCCTTTCGGGGCAGCCTATTTAGTTGTAAGTAAGAGATCGTTATCCGCAGTGGAAGTAGCGCTGAACAAGGGCGAGCATCGCCTCCTGATCGTTGCCAATCTCCTCGCGCAGCGTGCTGTCGCCATATGAGCGCAGACGCTTCACAATGCCGTCGATCATTGCAGCGCTGAAGACATTGTGCTGCTCGAAAATCTCGCGCTGACGCTCCAGGCAATCGGCCGAGGCGGCACAACTGTCGGGCAACTGCGCCAGATCCTTCAGCTTATCCTCATTCTCCTTCTGGTGGATATTCACATTTACGTAGGTGCGCTCGGCAACCTCCAGAGCATTCTCCATCTCGAAGCCGTGGCGGCACGCTACGGCAAGACCTGCTATGAGCTGATATATGTCGGCCGAGCCGTCGGGTGAGCGCATCTCTACGGTCTGCTTCTGCGTAGTGTCGTAGTTGCTTGTAGGCTCCAAAGGATTGGCAAGCTGGCACATGTCGCTCTTGGCAGCCCAGCCCAAAGGTACGCGAACCAATACCGAGCGGTTGCGGTCGCCCCAGCAGATGTTTGTCGGAGCCTCCTGATGAGGTACCAGACGGAAATATGAGGTGGGGTTGGTATTGCCAAATGCGGTGATCGAGGGGGCCAGCTCCATCATACCGGCAATGGCCTTGCGAGCCGTTGCCGAGAGTACGCCGCCGTCGAGCATCTGGTTCTTGCCATCCTTAGTGATGCGCATATGTACGTGCAGACCCGAACCAGCCTTGCCAGCGGTGATCTTCGGGGCAAAGGTGATGTCGTAGTTGTATTCGTATGCGAGGTTGCGGATAATCCACTTCGCGATCATCAACTGATCGGCAGCATCGGTAGCCTTCACGGGAAGGAACTCAATCTCGTTCTGCTCGTATGTTACGCCTTCGAGAGTGAAGTTTCCCACCTCCGAGTGGCCATACTTAATCTGGCCACCAGCCTGTGCGATGTAAGCCATACACTGCGTGCGGAACTCGTTGAACTTGGCGTAGGGTGCCGATTCGTGATAACCCTTCTGGTCGGTAGCGGGGAAGAAACCTGCATCGGGGGCCATAACGTAGTACTCCAGCTCGCCCATAGCCTCGAACTCCATACCAGTAACCTCGTTGAATGCCTTGCACGCCTTGCGAAGTGTGTTCTCAGGTGAACTCTCCAGCGGGAAGCCATCCTTGTTGAAGTAAGAACAAAGCATTGCCAGAGTAGGAATCTCAGCAAAGGGATCGAGGAAAGCGGTCGAGAAACGGGGCAGGACGTAGAGGTCGCTGCTGCCGGCCTCAATGAAGGGGAAGAGGCTTGAGCCATCGACACGCTCACCGCATGTAAGTATAGCGTCGAGATATGCGGCGTTGTTGATTACAAAATTCAGCGTCTTTAAGCGTCCATCGCCCGCAGGATACATAAAATTGACCATGCGGATACCATTCTCGGTGATGTAACGCACGATGTCGGCCTTGGTAAATTCACTTGTCGGCTTGCCAAGGTAGGCAACCAGTTTGTTGGGGTTTAATTCCAGTTCTTTGCTCATAATGTATGGTTGTTTTAATAGTTTTACTCGTTTGCCTTGCGGGCCTCCTCCATCAGTGCCAATGGTATATGGCAGTAGCCCGTGGGATTCTTGTCAAGATAATCCTGATGATACTCCTCGGCCGCGTAGAAGTTTTTCAATGGTTCTACCTCTACCGCCAATGGCGCATCATATTTGGCCGCCTCGCGCTCCATGGCCTCACGGATTGTGGGCAGATCCTGCTCCGAGGTGTAGTAAATGCCTGTGCGGTAGCGTGTGCCGAAGTCCTCGCCCTGATGGTTCAGCGCCGTGGGGTCGATGGTCAGGAAGTAGAGCTCGAGAATCTTCGATAGCGGGATAATATCTGCGTCGTACTCCACGCTCACAGTCTCGGCATAGCCCGTAAGATCGGTGTAAACCTCCTTGTAGGTGGGGTTTTCGGTGTTGCCATTGGCATAACCGGCAGCCGTAGAGAGGATGCCACGAATCTGCTTCAAGAAGTGCTGCGTGCCCCAGAAGCAACCGCCAGCAAGGTATATCTGCTTTGTCATAGATGTCCAAATTTACACAAATATACAAAAACCATAGTAAAAATTGCGCCTCGGTGTGTTAAATTGTTCTTTCTTGCATGAAGGGTGCTGTTTTTTTGCACTTTATTCTGCATATGAGCCGCCTTATGCAGAAAAATGGTTAAAAATTCTCTTTTTGACAAAGAATTATCTATCTTTGTGTGTTAATTTAGAAATATTGTGTGTGTTATCGCAACAGTATCTCTGTAACAGAAAAATTATCTAACCAAATAACAAACTAATTATTATGATCAAGAAGACACTTTTAGCAGTGGTAGCGGTTGCAGCTTTCGCAGCCTCTGCATTTGCACAGGAGGATGGCT
>JAGBYV010000044.1 GCA_017628595.1 Alistipes sp. | reverse complement strand
GTTGAGCTCAGGATCGGCGAAACGACGGATCTTTGTGATCTCCAACTCGAACTCTGGGTTGAGACCCTCCAACTCCTCAGCCTTAACAGAGAGGATTGCGGCACGCTGCTCAGGCTTCTTGTAGAGCTCGTTGATGTTTACCTTGGTCTTGTAACCAACCTCCTTGCCGATGAACGCAGCACGCTCCTCGTCAGACATTGAGATAAGACCTACATAAGCGTCCTCGATACGCATATCGCCATTGTCGAGGATTACTGTCAAAGCCTCATCCTTCTTCACCTTCTCAACATCTACAAGACGACCGTAGCGACGCAGGTAGTGATCCTTGTCTGCGTCACGCATCTTCTTGTCAACCTTAATCTTGTTGTAAACAACCTTATCCTTAGCTGTAAGCTCGAACTCGATCTTTGGAGCCTCGCCAATCTCGAACATGAACTCGAACTCGGTGTTGTTCTCGAAATCGAACTCGCCCTGCTCCTCTGAAGGGATAACATCACCTACGTAGTCGATGTTCTCCTTCTGCAAGTACTCGAATACTGAGTTAGATGCTACGCGGTATGACTGCTCTGCAACCACACCCTTACCGAACATCTTCTTAACGATGCCCATAGGTACCATACCTGGACGGAAACCGGGGATATTAGCCTTGCGCTTGTACTCACGCAACTGGCTCTCTACTGCCTGACCGTAGTCAGCCTCATTGACAACGACCTTCAATACCGAAATGCCGCCATCGCGCTGTTCTCTTGTAATATTCATAGCTTTATACTGTTTATTTTGTTTTAATTTTTCAGTTTATCATAGGCTGTTACGCCCTTCAACTTATATAAATAAGTATAAAATCGCGCAAAGATAATACAAATTTCTCAAAATACAAATTCAACAGCTCTACATAGCCTCGCTAAGCTGCCAATTAAGCCGCTCGAGGTCTATGTATGATGACGAAGCGTTTATTTCGCCGAGATGCTTCCTTTGCTACAACTTTTTTTGTACCTTTGCCGTGATTATGATTTTAGATGTTGTACGACATAAGTTCGCCGAGGCGCTTCTCATGCTTCTCTTCCTCGCCCTATCGGCGATGGTGGCTGCTATGTGTGTGTCTGCACTCCCCGAGGGCGTGGTGGCAAATGTGGCTCCTATGCGACCCGTGTTGCACTCCTTTGCCGTAAATCATCACATCCTTGCGGCACTCATCATCCTACCGCTTTTTTGCTCTGCGGCACTACGTCTTGCCCGCGCTACAATACGCATATCGCTATATCCCGAATCGACGATGGCCGCCATAGCCATAGCTGCTGTTGTGCTACTCGCAACGACCTCTAGTGGCGAGGCTTTTGTCTTGATGATTATAGCTTTTCTTATGTGTTATAGTCTGGGACGTTTGCTCGGATGCTTTGGCCCGTCGATGCGTGTTCAGCGACTCTTTAGTGCGATGCTGGCAATAGGGTGTATGCCACTAATAGATAGCTCGTTACTCGCTGTCGTGATCGTGACACCATTGTTGGTTATCTTCGTGCGACGTACACTTCGTGAGAGTATCATATCTATCGTTGGAGTATTGCTCCCTCTATTTGCATATAGCTATATCGTTTGGTGCTTAGGTGGTAATTTTACAACGACGGTAATCGCCATTTGGAACGATATGCTAACACCTGCATATAGCAACATAACGACCTATATCACACTGCCACGAATGATCTTCGTGGCGATGCTCGTCGTGATGCAGCTATCCAGCTCGGCAATCTACATCTCCGATCGTATGTCGTTAGGTCCTGGCGTGCGTCATGCGTGGAGCTTTTTGCAACTGTTTTTTGCTGCTCTTCTGCTTCTTGCAGTACTCCTGCCCTCGGCATCATCGGCTCTATTTGTTGTAGCTACATTGCCGACGATAGCTATGCTCCCACTGCTACTTATGCGTGTCCCAGCATACCTATCCACGCTCCTATTTTTCATTCTGCTATCTTGCGGCTATCTCATCGTAATCCTTAATATTGCTGCATAATTATCTGCATATTCGGAGTGTTTATGCGGGAAAAATTGGGGCTAGATGGGGAAAATAGGAAAAAATATTTGGTATTTCGAGAATAATATGTACCTTTGCACTGCAAACAGAGGTTTATGAGCGCACATCTCGAATAATTCTCATGGACACACCAATAGCTCATAAACTGAATAATAAATTTTCTCATTAACCTAACTAATTGAGAGTGACTATCTGTGAAGACGTCACTCTTTTCTTTTATTTCTTGTGATAAGGGGTCATCTGCGACCTCTCAATCATTGCCCCAAATGAGAAATACGTCAAGTATGTCTCATCTGGGGCAATTTCTTTATCGAGGCCACATCTAACCCCTTCTAACAAGAAATTTCTTGTGATAAGGCAGCATCTGCTGCATCTCAATCGTTGGG
>JAGBYV010000043.1 GCA_017628595.1 Alistipes sp. | reverse complement strand
GGTTATCTGCTATTTGGTCAGCATATTGCCGAGGGTGACAAGGTGGGCGGTATTATTACCGGTATGTACACTGGCGGAACGCTCAATGCTGCCGCTCTGCAAACCATTTTCAAGATAAAGAGTGAAACGTATATCCTGATAAACTCCTACGATATAGTTATTTCGTTTATCTATTTCGTATTTCTATTCGGCTTTGGTATCAGGATGTTTCGCCGACTTTATGGTCAGAGTGCAACCATCGCAGAGGATGGTGCAGAGGTTGGTGTAGAACAGGCTGCGGCTCAGACGTCACACCCCTATAAACCTCTGCTAAAGAGCGAGGGCAGAAAACAACTGGGTAAGATTCTTGGTGTAACGCTTATAGTGGTAGCCCTGTCTGCTGCGGCGACGCTTCTTGTACCCGATGACTGGTTTATGGTGGTGTTTATCCTTACGCTCACGACACTAGGTGTAGTATGCTCGTTTATTAGCCCCATTCGCCGTCTGGAGCTGAGCTACGATGTGGGAATGTATTTCATCTACATCTTCAGCATCACGATTGCATCGATGGCTGACTTCTCGAACCTCGACCTTGTGGGAGGTGTGAACCAGTTGGCGTTTATGGTTGTGGCGGTATTCATATCGTTGTTTATCCATGCACTGCTGTGTCGTCTGATGCGAGTGGATGCCGATTCGATGATGATATCATCGGTGGCCTTTATCAACTCTCCCCCATTTGTGCCGATGGCCTCGGCTGCGATGCACAACAAAAAGGCTCTTGTAACGGGTCTGGGTGCGGGCATTGTAGGCTACGCAGTAGGAAATCACCTGGGAGTATTGATGTCGCAGTTGCTGTCGATGTTGTAACCGAGATATAAAACTAAACTAAAAACCCGCCTATCTTTCGAGATAAGCGGGTTTTTAAGCGTTATTGAAGTTAAGTTACTTTGTGACCTTTACACACATCATTTTCGAGTGGTTGCGGATCAAGAGCATGCCGTCGGCCAAAGCCAATGGAGCCCAGTTCCCGTTACGTCCAGCAGGCATTGCACCACTATCATCCACCAGTAGGTCGGCCTTTGAAATAGGCTTAAAGCCCTCGGCGCTGGGCTCGATAAGATATAGCGAATTTGCACCATCGGTAGCCAGGATAAGGCCATCGGCCAGAATCATGCTACCCTTGTCGAAGTTAGGGTCGCGCTTGGTCTTCCACTTGATGTTACCATCCACATCCATACAGCACAGTCCGTCACGACGTGCGTTGGTGCCATACTGTGCATAGAAATGACCGTCATGATATAGTGCAGGCTTGGTCTGGTCGCCGAACTCAAGTGTGGTGTACAACTCCTTTACCTCGTAACCTCCCGCAGCTGTCGGTTGCACCTGAATCAATGTTGCACCACGCTGATAACCACCTACGATAAGTAACTTATTATCGCCAGCCTCCGTTACGGGTGAACACGATATATGGCACTCCCAATTATCATAACGCCACAACTCTTTGCCTGTCTTTGGATCAAAGCCGATCACCTTCCCCATCTGCTTGGGAAGGTCGCGATGCATCACCAAATCGGTCGAAGAGATTACAATCGTTATATGGTCCTGACCATTGATTTTCACTACCGTAGGACTTGTGTATGACTCATCACCCAGACGAGGTGTCTTCCACACTATCTCGCCCGAGACTTTGTTGTAGGCCACAAGACCTGCGTCGGGAGCCTGTGACATCACAACAACCATATCGCCATAGATGAGCGGGCACTGCGAGATAGCCCACACGGGAATCTTTCCGCCGCCAAAGTCATTCCAGATATCCTTGCGCCACACAACCTTTCCTGTCTTCACATCGAAGCAATGGAAGTCGCCATTATGACCACACGCATATACATAATTTCCATCAACGGCAGGCACGCTACGCGAACCAGGATACATCACCGAGCCCTTCGATGGATAGGAGTATGACCACAACTCTTTACCCGTTGCAAGTTCCATACAGCGCATAATCTCAACCTCTTTCTCAGCATCACGGTCGAGCAGAAAAACGCGACCACTCTGCACTACGGGGCCTCCGTAACCAACGCCCACGGGCACCGACCACACAACCTTGGGACCCTCAGCGGGCCACTCACGAAGCAGATTCTTCTGCGTTGATTTGCTGTCGCCCGTAGGGCCGAGGAACTGCGGCCAATCCTGTGCCGATGCCGTAGCGGCGGCAGCAACAAGAGCCAATGTAAACAAAATCTTTCTCATAGTTGTTATAATCTTTTTATTATGTAGTTGCACAATCTCACATTATAAAGTAAATAGTTTTTCGTCAATCAACGAACCGACTTGGCGCTAAAACGAAAAAAACGCCCTTTATGACGAAAAAACCACGGCAAAATGTGAAACGTCAACAGTAAAATGTGACACTCCACCACCCCACTCCAAACAAAATACCCTCCCGACAT
>JAGBYV010000042.1 GCA_017628595.1 Alistipes sp. | reverse complement strand
TGGATTGCCAAGACGCGTGAGGGCGCTGATGTGACGATAGGTGGTGTCGGCGTGCTACGTGGCAAGAGTTTTATTGCCGAGAAGACCTTTAATTCAACGATAAACCCCAAGGGTGTAAGAACTCTCGTTGTGCGTCGTCGCAGCTCGCATGCATGGATCTATGCCGTATGTGGTGTGGCAGTGGCTGTGGCGCTTGCATTCTTTGCATATCTGCAGTGGGGTGATAGCTGGGGAATAAGTCAAACGAATGTGGCCTCAAGCCATCCTCAGGAGCAGACTGTAGCTGCCGAGCCGACTATGGAGCCCTTTGCAGAGCAGAGCGCAGAGCAAGGTGCAGAGCAGACTACTGAGACGCCTTCTGAGCCCGAGCTTATGGCGGCATCTGCCGAGCAGCCTCAGGTTGTGCAGAATAAAGCATATGCCTATTATGTGGTGATGGGAGTCTTTTCCAGAGAGCAGAATGCGCAGCGCGCTGTCGAGCAGTTGCGCTCGAATATAAAGGATGCTGCGGCTGAGGTGCGCCCCTTCGGTGATAAATATATGGTAACCGCCTTTGGTAGTGATCAGCGCGAGGAGTGCAACGTCTTCGTTCGCTCATATCATGATATATATCCCGATTTGTGGATTTATAATAAGAAGTAATGCGTGCGGCGGAGAAGATAGGTGCTCTGATTGACCTCTTTTATGTGCGACCGCTATCGCGCTATGTCTCTCACACGATGTTTCGCTATGCGGTGTGCGGCGGAGTGAATATGGCGCTCGATGTGGTGTGGTATTTTATTATATATCACTACATTGTGGCAGAACGCTTCCTCGATCTTAGCTTTGTTGTCGTGTCGCCTCACGTAGCCTCTCTGGTGGTGGTTTTTCCTATAACATTCTTTACCGGCTTCTGGCTTAACCGCAATGTCGCTTTCCGCTCGGTGGAGATGGGGCAGGGACGGCAGCTTATGCGCTATGCGCTCACCGTTGTCGGTTCGATTCTGCTGAATTATGTATGTATAAAACTCTTTGTCGAGGTCGCGGCTATCTGGCCTACGCCGGCCAAGGCGCTGACTACGGTGGTGAGCGTTGCGTATAGTTATCTTGCAGGCCGCTATTTCACTTTCAGAAAAGCATAAAGATTGAAAATTCTCCCGTCATAGTGTCGGGAGAATTTTTTTATGCCCTCAAATCGCCCGAAAATGGCCAAAAAACGGATGTTTTCTAAATATTAACCTTAAATTAATGTGAAATCGGAGCCTAAAATTGTTTATTTCCCGAAAAATGAGTAATTTTGCCCAGATTAAATATGCATCTAAAGGTGCTAATTTTTCAATAATAAGAATATGATGACAGAAGAAGATAAGAGCCTTGAGTTGACGGGTAAGATCATACCCATCAATATCGAGGAACAGATGAAATCGGCATATATCGATTATTCGATGTCGGTGATCGTTTCGCGTGCGTTGCCCGACGTGCGTGACGGCCTGAAGCCTGTGCATCGCCGTATCCTTTACGATATGAGTGCCGAGTTGAACCTCTCGTCAGACAAGCCTACACGTAAGTCTGCCCGTATCGTGGGTGATGTGCTCGGTAAGTTCCACCCCCACGGCGACAGCTCAGTGTATGAGGCTATGGTTCGTATGGCTCAGGAGTGGGCGATGCGTTATCCTCTGGTCGAGGGTCAGGGTAACTTTGGTTCGATGGACGGCGATAAGGCTGCGGCTATGCGTTATACCGAGGCGCGTATGCAGAAGATTACCGATGAGGTGATGGCCGACATCGAGAAGGAGACCATCGACTGGAATACAAACTTCGACGATACGCTTAAGGAGCCTACCGTATTGCCTACACTTATCCCCTTGTTGCTAGTAAACGGTGCAAGCGGT
>JAGBYV010000041.1 GCA_017628595.1 Alistipes sp. | reverse complement strand
GCCCGAACATGTCGCCTCGCAACCCGATATTGATACAAAGAAACTGCCGAGCTTTGCAACCGTAGTGTTTATTATTCTCATCCCGCTGGTGCTTATTATTCTGAAGTCCGTGGCAGGCGGTGTGGATGCTATGGCGCCGATGCGTGAGGTGATAAATTTCCTTGGCGAACCATTTGTGGCACTTACGATTGCAACGCTTGTGGCGATGGCATTGCTGGGCTACCGCAATGGTTATTCGTCGAAGGAGCTGGAACGCGTGATGACCAAGTCGCTGGAGCCCGTAGGCTTGATACTGCTCGTTACGGCGTGCGGTGGCGTGTTGCGATATATTTTGCAATATTCAGGCCTTGGTGAGATTATCGGTGGAGCAGTGGCCTCGGCTTCATTGCCGATGGTTGTTGTGGCCTTTGTTGTGGCTGCTCTGGTGCGAATATCGGTCGGCTCGGCTACGGTGGCAATGACTATGGCGGCAGGTATCATAGCCGCAATGCCCGAGATTGCAGCGCTTTCGCCCTTGCATCTGGCATGTATTACGGCATCGATAGCGGGTGGAGCTACCGTATGCTCGCACTTTAACGATTCGGGATTCTGGCTCGTAAAGACTCTTGTCGGTATGGACGAGAAGACTACGCTACGCACCTGGACTCTGATGGAGACCCTTGTGGGAGGTACTGGATTTATCGTGGCACTCATAATCTCTATTTTTGCTTAAGGATAGTGCTATCTAGGTGGAGTAGGTGCGAGCAGAGTTTGAGAGAACTTTTCAATGTCGAAAATCATTTTACACATCTTTTTGGGAAATTATTGCCTATAATTTGCCTATTTTAAGCAAAAACTTTATACCTTTGCTCCGAAAGTAAAAGCGTTTACTATAAATGCTTTTACGGAAATGCTAACTACACACATCACTTACAATGAAAAAGTTTAATATCACCGGAATACAACAAGTTGGTATCGGTACCGATGACTTCCGCGCAAGCTGGAACTGGTATATCGATATGTTTGGCGTCGATCTCAGAATTTTGGAGGACGATACCGTTGCCGAGAGAATGCTTCGCTACACGGGTGGCCAGCCTCACAAACGTCACGCCTGCATTGCTATGAATCTGCAGGGTGGTGGTGGATTTGAGATTTGGCAATACTCCGAACGTAAGCCCGAGAAGTGTCCCTTCACTATTGCCGTAGGTGACCTCGGTATCTTTGCTGCAAAGTTAAAGTGCCGCAATGTAAGAGCCTTCCACCGTCAGCTCTCGGCCAAGTGGGCGGAGTGTAGCCAGGTGGAGACCCTGCCCGACGGTACGCCTTGCTTCTATGTAAACGACTTGAAGGGTAATCTCGTTCAGGTGGTCGAGCAGAAGGATATCTACATCGAGGAGCGTAAACTCACCGGCGGCATTGCAGGTGCGGTAATCGGTGTTAGCGATATGGAGCAGTCGATTCGTTTCTATAGCGAGGTGCTTGGCTACAACATTGTAAAGTGCGATGTTGTAGGTACTTTCAGTGGTAGTAGTCTAATGCCCGATATGGATAAGAAGTGCCGTAGGGTAATACTTGCTGCACCCAAAAGAACAGGTGCTCTGTCGGGTATTCTGGGTGACACAACAATTGAGTTGGTGCAGGCACTCGAGCGCACTCCTCGCAAGATTTATGAGGGTAGATATTGGGGTGATCCTGGTTTTATTCAGGTCTGTTTCGATGTTACGGGTATGGACGAGTTTGGTAAGTTCTGCGCAAGCAAGGGTTACCCATTCACTGTGGACAGTTGCCCCAATGGTGAGATTTTCGATATGGGCGATGCCTCGGGTCGTTTCACCTACGCCGAGGATCCCGATGGAACGCT
Organism: Alistipes sp.; assembly: GCA_017628595.1. Classification (GTDB taxonomy): domain Bacteria; phylum Bacteroidota; class Bacteroidia; order Bacteroidales; family Rikenellaceae; genus Alistipes. Next base: position 2,654 of record JAGBYV010000041.1, on the reverse strand, counting down.
CATAGAGTTCGTGGAGACCTACAAGATTCCTATCGCCAAAAAGCTCGGTCTCTCAATCGATATGACAAAGCGTAGTGTCGAGAAACAGTTGCCAAAGTTTCTTTTTAGGTTGATGGGATTGGTTGCCCGCGAGAAGATATCGCAGTAATAAAAAGGAGTTTGCCGTGTGGCAAACTCTTTTTTATTTATTATCAAGCGACATATTCTTCGATATTCGGCGCATAACAACAATGAAGGATTGAATCTCTTGCTCCGATAGCCCCTCCAGCATCTTGTCGAGCGACGAAATGCCAACCGTCTTTGCATCAAGCTTAAGGCTGTGTCCCTTCTCTGTAAGCACAATGGTGTTCGAGCGTCTGTCGGTGGGGTTCTGCTGACGCATCACCAATCCCTTTTGCTCGAGGGCGTCGATTAGTTTTGTGACAGAGTTTTTATCCTTCTGCATTTCATCGGCAAGTTGCTGCTGTTTCAGGTCGCCCTGATTCCACAGCATATCGATGAGCAGGAATTGTTCCGGCGTCAAATCTATATTATTTGCCTTCATCATTGCTGCCATAAAGAGCTTGAGCCTGCAGTGGGTCAGATTAAGCTCGACGGCAACCTGTTTCGATAGTAACATAGTCTATATTATTAAGGGATGAAGAGATCTCCCACACCAATCTATCTTGCCGACACGTTGCGTGCAATAAGGCGGAACAACCAGGGAACATACTTGTAGAATGGCACCATAATCGTGTCAAAACCGCCAATAACCTTCTGATGTTTGCCGCGTGCGATAGCTCTTATGGCCACCTTTGCACACTTGTTCACATCGTAGCCGTTAGCCTGGCCCGGATCCATCACACCTGTAGCCTTGCCGTTGCCATCGAGAGCATTTTTCGACACCTCGGTGTGGATACGGCCTGGGATGATGATGGTGGTCTTGATTTGGGGATACTCCAGCGCAATAGTTTCGTAGAAGCCGTGTATGGCGTGCTTTGATGCACAATATGCCGACCTGACGGGGAACCCGAAGACACCCGATACCGACGATACTACGGCAATGTGAACACCACGCTCGATGAACATATCCTTGAGCGCTTTCACCAGATAGATGCCACCGAAGTAGTTAACTTCCATAAGTCTTCTGTCGACGCTGATGTCGGTTTCCAGCGTCAATGCACGTTGCGATATACCTGCATTTAGAAGTAGGAAATCGATAAGGTGGCCCTCAGAGTGAATCCACTCAACCAACTCATCTATCGACTCCGAGTGCTCAACATCAACGGTCTTGCACCACGCCTTGACGCCCAACTCCTCACATTTACTCTTTACTCTCTCCAGCGTCTGGATGCGTCTGCCCGTAAGAATGACATTTGCACCCTTCTTGGCATACTGATATGCCATTGCCTCGCCGATACCGCTACCACCGCCAGTGATTAGCACGGTTTTATCCTTAAACTTTAGCATCTATAAAAGGTTTATTTTCTCAAAGATAGTAATTCTCTCTATCATTGACAAATAATTAACTTAATTATATCGTTCCACGTGCCGTCAAATTACTCTAATGTCCCTCTATCGCTTGCTGAGGAGTGTTCGCACGCCAAATAAAATCCCCGCAAGCGTTAGCCTGCGGGGATTCATTATTTATGGTTGAGTAAATTACTCAGTCATAGCCTGCTGGATAGCAACTGCCACAGCAACTGTAGCACCTACCATTGGGTTGTTACCCATACCGAGGAAGCCCATCATCTCAACGTGTGCGGGAACTGATGAAGAACCTGCAAACTGAGCGTCTGAGTGCATACGACCCAAAGTATCGGTCATACCGTAAGAAGCGGGACCTGCGCCCATGTTATCGGGGTGCAAAGTACGGCCGGTACCACCACCTGATGCTACAGAGAAGTACTTCTTGCCAGCCAATACGCGCTCCTTCTTGTAAGTACCTGCAACGGGGTGCTGGAAACGAGTGGGGTTAGTAGAGTTACCAGTGATTGATACATCTACGTCCTCCTTCCACATAACTGCAACGCCCTCGCGAACGTCGTCAACACCGTAGCAGCGTACCTTTGCACGCAAACCGTCAGAGTAGGGAGTCTGAGCAACCTCAGCTACCTCACCAGTGTAGTAGTCGAACTTAGTCTCTACGTAAGTAAAGCCGTTGATACGAGAGATGATCTTCGCAGCGTCCTTACCCAGACCGTTGAGGATAACGCGCAAGGGGTTCTTACGAACCTTGTTTGCCATCTCGGCGATCTTGATAGCACCCTCAGCAGCAGCGAATGACTCGTGACCAGCCAAGAATGCGAAGCACTGAGTCTCCTCACGGAGAAGACGTGCTGCGAGGTTACCGTGGCCGATACCTACCTTACGGTCGTCAGCTACTGAACCTGCGATGCAGAATGCCTGCAAACCCTCACCGATAGCCTCGGCAGCGTCAGCAGCGTTGGTGCAGCCCTTCTTGATTGCGATAGCAGCACCTACAACGTAAGCCCACTTTGCATTCTCGAAGCAGATGGGCTGAGTCTCCTCACACATCTTGTAAGGATCAATGCCCTTGGCGTCGCAGATAGCCTTAGCCTCGTCGATGCCGTTGATTCCGTACTGTGCGAGCACCTCGTTGATGTGGTCGATTCGGCGCTCGTAGCTCTCAAATAAATTTGCCATATCTTTTT
>JAGBYV010000003.1 GCA_017628595.1 Alistipes sp. | reverse complement strand
GTCTGTGCCCGAATATGTTGGGAGGGGCTTGCCAGCCCGGTCAAGCAGTGATGGGTGGCGATATACTTTTGCCTTCCGTCGGCCATCAATTGCACGTAGCGGTGTATTCTGCGACACTACGATATTGTCATACTGATTCCACCGACCATCGTATACAGATGATCCGCGATGTGTATTGGCAAAAGGATTGTATAAGTCGGTTGCTGCAGCCGATCGGGCGGTGGCACGCAGATCCTCCGCTATACTTTTGTTGTGCGGGTTGTCGTTCATGTCGCCCATTACGATTATGCGTGTTGCAGGATTCTCTACCATCACAGAGTCCACTATCTTCCTAAGTTGTCGAGCCAATGTTCTGCGCTTTGGCTCGGTGAACTTCACACCACCAATACGTGATGGCCAGTGTACAACGGCAATAAATGTGGAGTGTCCATCCATATGGCCCCATACAGTCAGAATATCTCGCGTAGCAGGGTCGGCCTCAGAGCGTATGGCACGACTGCCAACGTAGTGAAATTTGTCGGGACGGTAGAGTAGTGCGACATCTATTCCTCGCTCGTCGGGTGAGTCGTAGTGGCATATGTTGTAAGAAGCCGAACGCAGCGGTAGTGTTTGCGTAAGGTCGCGGAGTACGTTGCTATTCTCTATCTCTGCAAGACCGATTAATGTGGGGTGATCTGCAGTGATGCTTGCTAATGTTGTGGCTACAAGTTGGAGTTTGGCATTGTAGCGCCTATTGTTCCATTCCCTGTCCGACAAAGGAAGCATATCCTCATCAGCGGTTGTAGGATCGTTGATAGTGTCAAAGGCATTTTCGATATTATAGAATACCACCGTGTGGTTCTGAGCCGTGACCACAAGTGTCGCAACTGTCAGCAGCAGAGATGTTATTATGCCTTTGATCATTGTTTAGTTTTTGCGAAAGAGAACTATTGGGTTGCCATCGTCCTCATCGCCCGCCATTGAGCGAAGTAGACGGTCAGTAGCACGTCGCGAGATGATGAGCAGAGCATCAATGTCACCCTGTTGTCTCACCTTAAAACCTTCGTCTGCATTGCTGAAGTGCCATGAATATAGGGGCTCATCGGTAAATGTAAGACAACCTGTATTGCTCTCGGTTGCCATTAGATATCCTTCGCCTGTAAAGTATAGGTAGTATGAGTTTTGGCCACTTGCCGCCTCTAATCGTACCTCGATGGCCTGCTCATTACCTACGGCCGAGAGCGTGCCATCACTATTGTTGTATATGTATGGAGTTGTATGCACGTGCCCTCTGTTTTCTGTTGGCGTATTTGCAATTGATACACCTTTCGTGGCCAGATGCAGTATGCCATTCTGGTAGCCACCAATAAAATATGTGCCAGTCTGCAAGGAACTGGCATTGACAATTTTGGTGTAGCTATTGTTTGGTATCCCCGACTCGATATTGTTGCCTGGCTCATTCTCGGGATTCTCTTCGGGTTGTTGTCCAGGATTATTCTCGGGCTGATCTTCGGGTTGATCTTCAGGGTCGTTCTCGGGCTGATCTTCGGGATTACTCTCGGGCTGATCTTCAGGATTATTCTCAGTTTCTTGCTCGGGATTGTCCTCGGGTTGATCTCCGGGATTGTCCTCGGGTTGATCTTCAGGATTGTCCTCAGGTTGTTGTTCAGGATTATTCTCAGGTTGATCTTCGGGATTGCCCTCGGGTTGTTGTTCAGGATTGTCTTCAGGTTGTTGCTCGGGATCGTCTTCCGGTTGATCTTCGGGATCGTCTTCCGGTTGATCTCCTGGATTGTTTTCCGGTTGTTGTTCGGGATCGTCCTCGGGTTGTTGTTCGGGATCGTCCTCGGGTTGTTGTTCGGGATCGTCCTCGGGTTGCTGTTCGGGACTGTCTTCGGGTTGCTCGTTAGGTCTCTCTTCTGGCTCCTGTTCTGCATTTGCGTGCTGTACGACATTGAAAGAGGCTCTTATTTGCTGGCCGCTAAGAGTGTAGATTATCACCACGGCACTGCGCGACATTGTTGTGGCGTCTGCCGTCAGAGTAACCTCACTACTGCCACGCCCTGTTGTAGAGGAGAGTTTTACCCACTCGGCGTTGCATCCAATTATCCACTCTGTATTACTTTTGATAACGAATGAATACTGCTCACCCTCGCTTGATAGAACAATAGATGCTCCATCCATCGGGGCTCCCTCCATTGTTGCGATTGTCAAGGTTGAAACTATCTCCTTGCTGGGCTTTGTGCATGAGCAGATTGTAAAAAGCGCTACGACGAGCAATAGAATGTTATGAATTCGGTTCTTCATAGTGGCAATAGTTTTTACAAATATACAAAAATAAAACAAGGTTATCAACCGTAGTCAATAACCTTGTCATTTTTTATTCTTATGCTATCGTATGCGATCGAGTGATTTTACCAGCATCTCATCCTTGAAGATAGCGCGCAGCGCGAGATAGTCGAGGATGATGGCGATGAGCGGGAAGATGATTGCAATATGCATACCGTGTGCGCTGAACTCCAACTGTGAGAACATTCTATTGCTCAGGAAGTAGTATGCTCCCATGAATACAGCCGAGCCTAAGAGAAGCACCAGCTCAACGGCACATAGACGAATCTGCAACAAACGGTTCTTGAAAAGGAAGATATTCACAAATGGAACGATTGCAGCCAAACCAACGATCACGCCCATGTAGATTGTCGAGTATTCTGTTGTGGCACTTTTGAGTGCAAAGGCAAATAGCTTATACTCCTCGACACCGGCAGCAAAGTATGCCAGGGGGGTAAATATGGCTGCAGCCATCAATGCTGCGACAGCCAGAAGATAAAGTGTTTGAATACGTTGTATCATAATTAATCTATTTTCTTGTCAATCAAATATGTGTTTCTGTCCGACGAACGGCGGTTAATCAACTCGCCGAGGAAGCCGGCAAGAAACAACTGCACGCCCAGTATAACTGTAAGTATCGCTACAAAGAATAGCGGCTGGTCGGTTACGGGGCGTAGCGGCAGAGAATTGAACTGTTTGTAGAGTTTGTCGGCTATGACCCATACCGTTGTGCCTCCACCTAGGAGGAACATAATCGTGCCGAGGCTACCGAAGAAATACATAGGTGAGCGGCCAAAGTGCGACATGAACGATACGGTAATCAGATCAAGATAACCCTTTACCATGCGCTCCATGCCAAACTTCGATACGCCATATTTACGCTCGCGGTGATGCACAACCTTTTCTCCAATGCGCTTAAAACCTGCGTGTTTGGCAAGGATGGGGATGTAGCGGTGCATCTCACCATATACCTCAATGGACTTTACTACACGACGACGATATGCCTTTAGTCCGCAGTTGAAGTCGTGTAATTTGATTCCGGAAACAATGCGTGCCGTGAGGTTGAAGAACTTACTCGGCAGACGCTTGCCAGCGGGATCGTAACGCTTCTTTTTCCAGCCCGATACAAGGTCGTAGCCATCCTCCAGAATCATTCGGCGCATCTCGGGAATTTCGTCGGGCGAATCCTGCAGATCGGCATCCATCGTGAAGACCACCTCGCCCTCAGCCTCAGCAAAGCCGCAGTAGAGCGCAGCCGACTTGCCGTAGTTGCGGGCAAATCGTATACCTTTGATAGTGGGGTAGTTGCTCTTCAGGCGCTCGATCTCCTCCCATGATCCATCCGATGATCCGTCGTCAATAAATACAATCTCATACGTGAGGTTATGCTCGTGTGCGACGCGATCAATCCACGCTGTGAGCTCGGCGAGCGACTCCACCTCATTGTAGAGAGGTACTACGACAGATATGTCCAAACGTTGGCTCATTACTCCTCGTCCTCCTCTATTGTTGTGTCGAAAATATCGGGTTCACGTTTCGTGCCGATTGAGATAAACAGACCGTAGAAACCAAACAGCAATACATTACCGACGATATTTGACAGCAGGGTGGGGATGGGCGAGAAGATGTATGAACGCATCATACCCGACATCTGATCCATCATATCGTTGGTGTATAGACCCGTCTGCTTGAGAGTTTCAATTGATGTTGTAAGCGACTCCTCGAACATCTCGGGGAAGAGAAAGTTGCTTGCTACAATCTGATAAGCACCTGCGATGATACCCGCAAATATGGCCATCGCCACGATGAAACCCAATGACTGAGAGTAGGTGAAACCCTCCTCGGCAGCGTAGAGCATTGCGCGACGACGAGTGAAATAGAAAAGCAGGTAGATTGTCACAACGAAGTTGGCTAAATTGGCAATAAAACCGATCGAGGGTACTGCCATGCCCAAGAGCGAGAATACTACTCCTGTCAATCCTACGATGGCTCCGCCACGCGAAGCATCGCTCCAAAAACTGTTCTGTGCCATATCTGTCTCTGTTTTATTTGGTTTTGTATGCGCAACGGTACTTGCCGTTAGCAAGTTTGGTCATCTTTCCCTTCAGCAGGTTGCGACGCAACGGCGTGAGGCGGTCGGTGAAGACCTTGCCTTCGAGGTGGTCGTACTCGTGCTGAATAACACGTGCGGGCAGACCATCAATTACCTCGTCGTGCTCCTCGAAGTTCTCATCCAGCCAGCGCATCTTGATAGCTACGGGACGACGTACATCCTCGTGCAGGCCGGGCAGTGACAGACAACCCTCATTGAAGAGGTCGCTCTCCTCCGAGTGCTCGTAAATCTCGGCGTTGATAAATACCTTGCGGTAGTTCTCCAACTCGGGATTCTCGTCAGCCCAGGGGGTGCAGTCCACGATAAACAGACGAATATTCTTACCAATCTGAGGAGCTGCCAAACCTACACCCGACGCCTCATCGAGTGTAAGGAACATATCGTCGATGAGTTTCTTCAACTCCGGATATTCGGGTGTGATATCTACCGACTTGTTACGCAGGGTCTGCGCTCCGTAAATTACTATTGGGTATATCATAATCTCTTTTGTTTTACTTTTGCATTGCAGGCGAATCCATGTACGACTACAGGATTATCGTTGCCGATATGCGGTCCACGAGTGCTTTGTCGCGGCGAGCCATCTTACCTATGCCACTCTCCAATATTGTGCGGTGAGCCATGACCGATGTAAAACGCTCATCCCATAGCACCACCTCCTTGTTGGGGTAGGCGTGACGCAGACGCCCAGCCAGTGGCTCAATGTAGCGCATTGTCTCCGATGGCTGACCATTCATCTGCGAGGGCTTACCCAGAACTATTATATCAACGTCATTTTTTGAAAAATAGTCTGCCAGGTACTTCTCCAGCTGCTTGGTCTCAACGGTAGCCAATGCTCCGGCGATGATGCGCAGCGGGTCGGTAACGGCCAGCCCTGTACGACGTGTGCCGTAGTCTATGGCAAGGATTCTCCCCATCGACCTTATGCCTGAATCTTCTGGAACAACTTGCGCAGTGATACCTCCTCATCAACCATTGCACGCAGAGCCTCGATCTTGATGCGCTCCTGTGCCATAGTGTCGCGGTGACGAACTGTCACGGTGCCATCCTCCAGAGTCTGGTGGTCTACGGTTACGCAGAAAGGAGTACCGATAGCATCCTGACGGCGGTAGCGCTTACCGATAGAATCCTTCTCGTCGTAAGCCACAACGTAGTCGTACTTCAAGTCGTCGATAATCTGGCGTGCTACGTCGGGCAGACCGTCCTTCTTAACCAAAGGCATAACGGCAACCTTTGTAGGAGCCAAAGCTGCGGGAATACGCAATACTACGCGCTCCTCGCCATTCTCCAACTTCTCCTCGGTGTATGCTGCCGACATAATCTGCAGGAACATACGGTCAACACCAATCGATGTCTCGACAACGTAGGGTACATAGCTCTCGCCACGCTCTGCGTCGAAGTACTGGATCTTCTTGCCTGAGTACTCCTGGTGACGGCCCAAATCGAAATCAGTACGAGAGTGGATACCCTCAACCTCCTTGAAGCCGAAGGGGAAGTTGTACTCTACGTCTGTTGCGGCGTTGGCATAGTGAGCCAGCTTATCGTGATCGTGGAAACGGTAGTTCTCATCACCAAAGCCCAATGCTCGGTGCCAAGCCATACGGGTATTCTTCCACTTGTTCCACCACTCCATCTCGGTGCCGGGCTGTACGAAGAACTGCATCTCCATCTGCTCGAACTCACGCATACGGAAGATGAACTGACGAGCAACGATCTCGTTACGGAACGCCTTACCAATCTGTGCAATGCCGAATGGGAGTTTCATGCGACCGGTCTTCTGTACGTTGAGGAAGTTTACGAAGATACCCTGAGCGGTCTCCGGACGGAGGTAGATGGTATTTGCGCCCTCTGCGGTAGAACCCATCTGGGTCGAGAACATCAGGTTGAACTG
>JAGBYV010000040.1 GCA_017628595.1 Alistipes sp. | reverse complement strand
TGGAGACTTTCAGCAGGCACGCATCGGTGCTGATGGAGCATACAAGATCCTGCTCAGCCACGACCCCTCACACTGGCGCGCGGAGGTTGTGGGCAAGAGTGATGTAGATCTCACTCTCTCGGGCCACACTCATGCTATGCAGATCTCACTGCTGGGCTGGTCGCCCTCATCGCTCATGTATGATGAGTACCGAGGTCTATACAACCAGGGCGAGCAATATCTCTATATCAATACAGGTCTGGGACAGACCGCCGTAAATGCCCGTTTCGGTGCCACACCCGAAATAACCCTTATAACCTTAAAAACGAAATAGTCATGAAGATAGAAAATACATCTGCCCAGCGCATTGAATCCATTGTCAGGGCGCAGCGGGAATTTTTCCTTACGGGCAAGACTCGCAAGCACGACTTTCGCCGCGAGCAGTTGCAGCGCCTGCAGCGAGCCATGAAGGAGTGGGCACGTCCGCTCTTTGATGCCCTCTGGCAGGATCTGCACAAGTCGGAGCAGGAGGCTACACTCACCGAGCTAAGCATTGTTGAGGGTGAGATCCGAAATCACCTGCGTCACCTCAAGCGATGGATGCGTCCCGAGCGCCGCTCCACTCCGCTGAAGATGATGCCATCACGCTCGCGCGTTGTAAGCGAACCGCTCGGCACGGCACTCATCATCTCACCATGGAACTACCCCGTACAGTTGCTGCTCAATCCACTCGTGGGAGCCATCTCGGCAGGATGCACAGCAGTGCTCAAACCCTCGCCCTACACGCCCAACGTAGCACGCGTCATAGAGCAGATGATTACGGCGACATTTGAAGAGAAGTACATAGCCGTAGTGCAGGGCAATAGGGATGTGAACACCTCACTGCTTGCGCAGCGCTACGATGTAATATTCTTTACGGGCAGTCCATCGCTTGGTCGCATCGTCATGCAGGCAGCGGCAAAGCACCTCACACCCGTTGTACTGGAGCTGGGCGGCAAGAGTCCCTGCATTGTGGACAAAGGTGCCGACGTAAAGATTGCAGCACAACGTATCGCATGGGGCAAGACCCTAAACGCAGGCCAGACCTGCATTGCGCCCGACTATCTGCTGATTCATCATTCGCTGCAGCAACAATTTATCGAGGAGTTCAAGCTGGCCGTAGAGCGTCTGCATGGTAAGGATCCCCGCTCAAGCCAGCACTATGTACGCCTTGTCAACGACCGCGCATGGGAGCGTGTAGCATCCTATCTCAAGGATGGTCGTGTGGTAGCCGGCGGCGAGCATATCAGGGAGGAGCGATACATCGCCCCCACCCTGCTCTCTGATGTAAATCCCTCGGCACCCGTTATGCAGGAGGAGATCTTCGGCCCCGTATTGCCGATGATTACATTCGATGAGCGCGAGGAGATCGTGCGCTTTATCACCGAGCGCGAGAAGCCGCTGGCATTCTACTACTTCGGCAAGGAGGAGAAGGGCTGGAAGATGCTGCGCCGCACATCGTCGGGCGGAGCCTGCATCAACGACACCATTATGCATATCGCAAACGAGGGTCTGCCCTTTGGTGGCGTAGGCAACTCGGGCATGGGCGCCTACCATGGCAAGCTCAGCTACGATGCCTTCTCGCACTATCGTGCGGTGGTGGTCACACCTACGTGGCTCGATTTGCCATTCAGGTATATGCCCTACAAGATGTTTTCATTTGTAAAGAAACTATTATAACACGAAGGAGACTGCACAGAATATTTGCAGTCTCTTTTTTTTCGGCGCGTTTATTGTTTCCATAGTCTGAAAAAAAAGACAACTATGGAAAACTTTTCGCCACTATCTGTCATCCAAAAGAAGATAATCCAGCGGGCCAGCTCGGCTGTCGCCCGCATCGAACCATTTACGATATTTGTATCGTGCGTGGGTATTCTACTGGCATACCTTACGGGTATGTACGCCTCGGGCTCAATCCACTCAGCCTCGCGATGGATGGGAGCCATGCTCTCGTGCACATCGGTTATCACCGTACTGCAGATGCCCTCATACGAGGAGTCCATACGACCGAGCATAATGCGTGTCGTGGGCACATTTCTCGGGGCTGTCATAGCATACATTTATCTGCGTCTGCTTCCCTTCTCGGTTGTGGGGATGCTCTGCGCCGTATTTGCACTCGAGGCGCTCTGCATGCTGCTCGACATTTACCGATATGGCCGCATAGCAACCATCACGATGGTCATCATTCTGCTCGTAAAGCAGATGTCGCCCGAGAGCGACCCGATTGTAAACTGTTCGCTGCGTTTCTTCGAGTCGGCCGTGGGCGTAGGTGTCGGGTTGGGTGTCAGATGGAGCATCGAGCGGTGGAACGCCTGGCGACGCAAACTCCTCCATATGGGGCAGAGCGAAGATGGGCAGAGCGTGGCAATGGACACCATGCCGCTGCGCTGGGGGCATCTGCGAGTGGTGATGGTGGCATCGCTCGGACAACTGACGGGCGGAGCGCTATCGACGTTAATAGGCGTTGTGCTGCCACTCATGCAGGTGGTGGGCCACAGCCACCTATCCCCTCTCACACAGGGCATACTGGCCTCAATGAGCCTTACGGGTATTATGGTGGGATCGATACTCATCGGGCGCTGGAGTGATGAGCGGGGATACCTGCGATATCTGCGACTATCGCCTGCGGTGATTCTCGCCGGTGCTACGGTGGCCATGTTCTCCACCTCGGTCGTGGGGCTTGCTATAGGACTGTTTATGATGGGCTTTGGTGTGGGCGG
>JAGBYV010000039.1 GCA_017628595.1 Alistipes sp. | reverse complement strand
CTGCTCAAGACGTGTTCCCGTAGAGCGGAAAATCCACGGGATAAAGGCGATAAAGCCCCAATTACCCTCGGGGCAACGAGCCTGAAGATCTCGAATCGAGAGCAGATGATCTATTCGCTGACGCGAGGTTTCAACGTGGCCATACATCATCGTAGCCGAAGTGGGCAGATTCATCTCATGTGCCTCGTGCATCACATCGATCCAATCCTGCACACTCGGTTTTGCTGGCGAAATAGCTCGTCGCACATCATCGCACAGTATCTCAGCCCCAGCTCCGGGCAAAGAGTCCAAACCTGCTGCCACCAAGCGCTCCAGAGCCTGACGCGAGGTGATATTGCTAATGCGAGCTATATGCGCAACCTCGGGAGCACCCAAAGCGTGCAGACGCACCTGGGGGTAGAGGCGTTTTAACTCCGAAAAGAGATTCTCATAGAAATCTATACCCAATTTGGGATGCAGACCACCCTGCAAAAGTAGCTGGTCACCGCCCAAAGCAAGCATCTGATCTATCTTCTCGCGATACTCGTCAATGGTCGTGATAAAAGCTCTCTCCTGCTGATGTGGCTTACAGTGAAAATTGCAGAATTTACATCCTGAGATGCAGACGTTTGTGATATTTACATTGCGGTCAATCTGCCATGTCACAACATCCTTATCGGGCACCACATCGCGGCGAACCTTATCAGCCACGGCTGCCAGACGCTCCAATGGAGCCTCCTCCCAAAGCCAGTAAGCCTCATCGCGCGTAAGCGTCTGACGGTCTAATGCTTTCGCAAAGATATTATCGGCATTCATTACTTTCTCTTGTTTCCTACGATAAGTTCAAAATCGAGTGTGCGGCGTCGCATATCAACACCCTTGACTCTCACCCACACCTCTTCACCAAAGACGATGCGGCGACCCGTTGCACGGCCCACGACCTCAAAACGGGCATCGTCGTATGTATAGTAGTCACCTTCGATATCGCGCAGGAAGGCCATACCCTCGATGTGTGTATCGTTAAGCTCAACATATATACCCCACTCGCTCATACCCGATACGTGGCCCTTGAACATCTGGCCAATCTTATCCTGCATGAACTCAACCATCTTATACTTGATCGAAGCGCGCTCAGCCTCCGAAGCAACAATCTCGCGCTCGGTGGCATAGACACACTGCGCCTCAAGTTTGGTCTTATCGGCCGACTTACCCTCAGCCAAATAGCGAGCCAGCAGACGATGCACCATCATATCGGGATAGCGACGGATAGGCGATGTAAAATGGGTATAATATTTAAATGCAAGGCCATAGTGACCCATATTATCGGTTGTATACAAAGCCTTCGACATGCTTCTAACGGCGAGCGTCGATATGGCATTTGCCTCGGGGCGGCCCTTAATCTCGGTAACGAGCTTATTGATAGCCTTGGCCACAGCGCGACCCTTCGAAGCACGGAACTGATAGCCAAAACGGACAATAAAGTCACGGAAACGGGTAAGTTTCTCCTCATTTGGCTCGTCGTGCACACGATAAATCATCGTACGCGCCACCTTCTTGCCCCCCACCATACGGTAGGTACAATATTCAGCAACCTTGCGATTAGCCAAAAGCATAAACTCCTCAATAAGCTGATTTGACTCCTTCTGCTCCTTGGTATATACACCCAGCGGTTTGCCCTTCTCATCGAGGATAAACTTAAACTCCTCGCGCTCAAAGCTGATAGCACCATCCTTGAAACGGCGTGCACGCATGGTCTGTGCCAGACGGTTCAATACCGCAATCTCCTCGGCATAGTCACCCACGCCTGTTTCGATGCGTGCCTGCGCCTCGGCATAGGTAAAGCGGCGATCGGAATAGATAACCGTGCGACCGAACCACTCATCCAGCACCTCGGCATTCTCGTTGAGCTTGAATACCGCCGAGAAGCAGAGTTT
>JAGBYV010000038.1 GCA_017628595.1 Alistipes sp. | reverse complement strand
CCGCTTTTGGTGGGAGGCATTGCCGGCACGGCCAATGAGTTTATCGATCGCCAGATGATCAAATACCTGCTGCCCGAGGATATATCTATGGCGCAGCTCGGTATCTATGGTGCTATCACGAAGATTGCCGTTGTGATGACGCTCTTCACGCAGATGTACCGCCTTGCGGCCGAGCCATTCTTTCTGGCCAACTTCTCTAAGGAGGAGTTTGTGGAGTCCAACGCCGCTGCGCTCAAGTACTATATGATGGCCTCGATGATGATCTTCCTCGGCATAGCCCTCTTCCGCGACGTGTTTGCGCTGATTGTGGGCCGAGACTTCCGCGAGGGTATCTTCATCCTGCCCGTCATCCTGGGTGCCAATGTGCTGGCAGGCGTGTGGCTCAACCTCTCGTTCTGGTATAAACGCGAGGAGAAGACCCGCTTCGCCGTCTATGTCACCTTTGTGGGACTTATCGTGACCATCGTTGCCAATGTTGCGTTGCTGCCCCGCTGGGGATACTATGGTGCTGCTTGGGCTCGCTTTGTGGCCGAGGCTGCTATGGTGGTGGTGAGCTACTACCTGAACCGCCGCTTCTTCCCCACTCCCTACGATGTGCGTCGCATCGCAGAGTATGTGGTGCTGGGTGTGGCTCTGTTCTTTGTTAGTGAGGCTCTGCTGCCCTATGTGAGCGGTGTGGTGGAGTATGGAATGAATATTATGATCTTCTCGCTCTTTGTGGCCTATGCCGTGTGGCGTGAGGGGATAGATGTGCGGGCTCTTGCAGGCTCGGCACTACGCAGAAGATAAGACTAAAAACAGGATACTATGAAAGTAAAAATCGTAAACAATTCGCGCTTTGCGCTTCCCGAGTACCAGACACCCCTCTCGGCTGGTCTGGATATCCGTGCCAACATCGATGAGAGCGTTACGCTCCGTCCTCTGGAGCGAGCTATGATCCCTACGGGTCTGTTTGTTGAGCTTCCCGAGGGTTGCGAGATGCAGATTCGTCCTCGCAGTGGCCTGGCTGCCAAGCACGGCATCACGGTCCTGAACTCACCCGGCACCATCGACGCCGACTATCGTGGCGAGATCAAGGTTATTCTGGTGAATCTGAGCAATGAGCCCTTCACCATCGAGGCGGGTGAGCGCATTGCACAGATGATTGTGGCACGCTACGAGCAGATCGAGTGGCAGGCCGTGGAGGAATTGAGCTCAACGGAGCGTGGCGCCGGCGGCTTCGGCTCTACGGGCAAGTAATGCAAAATTGAGAATTCAAATGAGAAAGATATTTTTTGGACTTGTAGCGCTTGTCGCTATGGTTGCCTGTGGCTCACAGTCTGAGCCCACGCAGCCACGCCGCGTTAAGATGCAGACCACGATGGGCGATATTGTTCTTGAGTTGAGCGACCTGACGCCCATCCACCGTGACAACTTCATGCAACTTGTCGAGGAGCACTACTTCGACTCGTTGCTGTTCCACCGTGTAATCGAAAACTTCATGATTCAGGGTGGTGATCCCCGCACCCGCACAATCAGCGGCAGTGAGTTCTTTGCCGATGG
>JAGBYV010000037.1 GCA_017628595.1 Alistipes sp. | reverse complement strand
TAACATCGGGGAATGTGAAGCTCTCATCCTCGGCCAGAGCCAGCACTCGCTTGCCCTCGGCGTCATTGAGGAACTCTCCCTTTTCGTTCAGTAGTTTCAGGGCGTTCCACTGCTTGGGGTTGTGCGATGCAGTGATGATAATACCACCGTCAGCCTTATGTGTGATAACGGCCATCTCGGTACCCGGAGTAGTGCAGAGACCCACGTTGATTACGTCGGCGCCACAACCCAACAGAGTACCCTCGATGATGTCGTTTACCATCTCGCCCGAGATGCGGGCATCGCGACCTACAACGATGCGCAGGCGGCGACCCTCGACCTTCTCGCCAATGAAGCGAACATAGGCTGTGGTGAATTTAACAATGTCAATGGGCGTTAGGTTGTCTCCCTGCGCTCCGCCGATTGTTCCGCGGATGCCGGAAATTGATTTGATTAGTGTCATTTCTATTCTGTTTTTGCAAATATACTTCTATTAAAAAATAAAGGAATTATTTTGTAATTCGATGTAAATATATTACTTTTATGCCATATAAAAAAGTTAATTTCAGAAAAAAGTCGAATGAGGCAAAGAATCATACCTGCTTCAGAGTTGATTATCAATGGTGATGGCTCCATTTTTCATCTTCATCTGCGTCCCGACGAGTTGGCCGATGTGGTCATTCTGGTGGGCGACAGGGCTCGTGTGAACACAGTTGCGTCATATTTCGACGAGGTGGAGTGCGATGTTGAGAACCGCGAGTTCCACACCATCACGGGTCGCTATCGTGGCCGCCGTATGAGTGTGCTCTCGACGGGTATCGGCATAGGCAATATTGATATCTGCCTCACGGAGCTGGACGCCCTGGCGAATGTCGATTTCGCCACTCGCAAGGTTAAGGATAATATGCGTCGCCTGACGCTGGTGCGCCTGGGTACTTCGGGTGCTCTGCAGGCCGACATCGAGGTGGGGGAGATGGTCTTTGCCCGTACCTCTTTGGGCTTTGATTCGCTGCTGGGCTACTATGCCGACCGCGATGGGGTGTGCAACCTTGCCATGGAGCACGACTTTGTGGAGAAGATGCAGTGGGGCGAAAAGCTGCCTACGCCATATTTTGTGGATGCTGACAAGGAGCTTTTCGAACTCTTCCGAGACTACACCACCGAGGGTATTACCGTTGCCGCTACGGGATTCTATGCGCCGCAGGGCCGTTTTGTGCGTCTGGCGCCCGCCGACCTCTCGCTTAACGAGAAGATGGAGTCGTGGCGATATGATGGCCGCCGCATCACCAACTACGAGATGGAGGGCTCGGCACTGGCCGGTCTGGCTGCTATGATGGGTCACCGTGCCGCCACTATATGTACCATCATCGCTCAGCGTGTGGCACTCAAGGCACAACCCGATTACAAGCCCTTCGTGGAGCGTATGATCCGTACGGCACTCGACCGTCTGGCCACTTTGGAATAGAATTTTACAGAAAAAATATAAACAAAAAACATAGAAAAACACAATGAAATTTACAGTATCAAGTTCAGCATTGCAGTCGCTTTTGGCGACCACGGGTAAGGTTATCAGCAACAAGAGTTCACTCCCCATTCTGGAGTATTTCCTTATGGAGCTCAAGGATGGCAAACTCACCGTCACAACATCGGATCTTGAGACCACACTCATCGGCTCAATCGTAGTTGATAACATCGAGCGCGAGGGCGTTATCGCAGCACCTGCAAAGCTTATGCTCGACACATTGAAGGAGTTCCCCGAGATGCCTCTCTCAATCGAGGTAGTAGATACAACATGGGAGATCAAGATCACATGGGCCAGCGGTCACCTCTCAATCCCCGGTGCCAGCGCCGTAAGCTATCCCGCCGTGCAGACTCTGGCTGCCGAGCGCAAGAGCCTTACGCTGGATGTGGATCTTCTGGTTAGCGGTATCAACAAAACCATTTTCGCTACGGCTGACGACGAGTTGCGCCCCGTGATGAATGGTGTATATTTTGACTTCTCGCCCGAGTCACTCACCTTCGTGGCTACCGATGCCCACAAGCTGGTGAAGTGCCAGGCTGAGCACGCGAGCGACATCACTTCGTCGTTCATCCTGCCCAAGAAGCCCGCAAACCTTCTGCGCAACCTCTTGGCAAAGGAGGAGGCTCCCGTAGAGGTGTCGTTCGACGCTAAGAACGTGACTTTTGCGCTGGAGAACTTCAACCTCGTATGTCGTCTTATCGAGGGTAACTATCCCAACTACAACGCCGTTATCCCCGCAGCAAACCCCAACAAGGTGCTCATCGACCGCGTAGAGTTCGTTAACGGCATCAAGCGTGTGGCTGTTTGTTCGAACCCCTCGACCAACCTTATCCGCATGGATATTGCCAACAACAAGGTAAACCTTACGGCTCAGGATATCGACTTCTCCGTTTCGGCTAACGAGACCATCTCGTGCAGCTACGACGGCCAGCCCGTAACCATCGGCTTCAAGTCGACGTTCCTTGTTGAGATCCTCTCAAATATCGACACTCCGACCGTAGTTGTTGAGTTGGCTGATTCGACCCGTGCCGGAGTATTCAAGCCCGTGAGCGAGGATAACACATCGGCACAGACACTGATGCTTTTGATGCCTATGATGATTAACGCTTAAGCGCACAGATATGAAACTGAATCTTAAACGCCCGATTGTTTTCTTCGACCTGGAAACAACGGGCGTTGATACAGCCAAGGATCGCATTGTCGAGGTGTCGATGATCAAGATCATGCCCGATGGCGAGGAGATTGTCCGCACACGTCGCATCAACCCGCAGATGCATATCCCCGAGCAGGCTACGGCCATCCACGGCATTACGGATGAGGATGTAAAGGATTGTCCCACATTTGCGCAGGTGGCCAAGTCGATGGCTCAGTTTATCGATGGTTGCGACTTTGGAGGCTTTAACTCCAACCGCTTCGATCTGCCGATGCTCGTCGAGGAGTTTCTGCGTGCCGGCGTGGATGTCGATTTCCGTCGTCGCCGCTTTGTCGATGTGCAGAACATCTTCCACAAGATGGAGCAGCGCACGCTCGTGGCAGCATATAAATTCTATTGCGACAAGAACCTTGAGGAGGCTCACTCGGCCGAGGCCGACACCCGTGCTACGTACGAGGTGCTGATGGCTCAGCTCGACCGCTATCCCGAGTTGCAGAACGATGTAGCTGCCCTTGCCGACTTCTCGGAGCGAGGACAGACGGCCG
This sequence comes from Alistipes sp., assembly GCA_017628595.1. Taxonomy (GTDB): domain Bacteria; phylum Bacteroidota; class Bacteroidia; order Bacteroidales; family Rikenellaceae; genus Alistipes. The sequence continues at coordinate 3,393 of JAGBYV010000037.1, read as the reverse complement.
ACTTTGCAGGTCGCATAGGCTACAATGAGAAGCAGGAGGAGGTATTCAACTTTGGCAAGTATAAGGGTCGCTGTGTGGAGGATGTCTTCCGCGAGGAGCCGAGCTACTACGCCTGGATGATGAATGGTGACTTCCCGCTCTACACCAAGAAGGTCATTACAGAGATCTACCTTCGCCTGAAAAATAGTTAAGCCACCCTGCGGGGTATAAGTTACGATATGAGATTACTTAAAATATTGTTTTGCTTTGTGCTGTTGGCTCTGTCAACACCCGTCAGTGCCATCGATATGCAGCCCGTCGAGAAGACGGCCGTCATAGTCTTTATCAATGGCCAGAAATTCTATGTCCACACCGTCAAGCAGGGTGATACACTCTTCTCGCTGGCCAAGACCTATGAGGTAAGCGAGGATGTGATTCGTCAGAACAATGCCAATATGGGCACCGACCTGAAGATTGACCAGACGATAAAGATCCCCGTGCCCGAGTCGGCTCAAAAGAGTGCCAAGGCAGAGAAGCGCCGCAAGAAGGATTTCCTCACGCACAAGGTGCAGGCCGGTCAGACTCTTTACGCCATTGCACGCGACTATAACATTTCGGTAGCCGTTCTGCGCGAGGATAACCCCTCGATCAATCCGCAGGCACTCTCTATCGGTGAGACGCTCTGGATTCGTCGCGCGGAGGTGGGTAAATCGAACGAGCAGCAGACACAGGCCGAGATGGCTGAATATACCGAATCGCTGAACAGCGTGACCAACGATGACGGCTTCGACCACTATGTCGTTCAGGCTGGCGAGACCATCTACTCTCTTTCACGCCGCTTTGGTATTACGGAGGAGGAGTTTGCACGCCTGAATGATGTGAGTGCAGGCCTTAAGGCTGGTGCTATGATTCGTATTCCCCGCCCCGAGCAGGCCGACGAGGAACTTGCGGATGCTGAGCCGGCACTGTCGTCGGCCGATGTGCATTTCCGCGCATTGCCTTCGAGCGAGCAGCTCAACGTGGCACTGATGTTGCCTATGAGTGTGGAGAATCGTACCAACGCAAGCTATGTGGAGTTCTATCAGGGCTTCCTGCTCGGTATGGAGACGCTGAAGCAGACAGGCCGTGGCGAGGCAAAACTTACAGTCTATAACACGGCACACGATCCTATGAAGGTCGATGAGATTGTACGCAGCACGATGTTTGAGGGTACCAATCTTATCGTTGGCCCCGTGTATGAGGATGAGCTTACGCCGGTTGTTCGTTATGCCGAGCAGCACTCTGTTCCCGTTGTGTCGCCGCTGGCTACGCTCTCGGCTGTTCAGAGCCCTGCGCTCTATCAGCTTTCGCCCTCCACGGAGCATAAGTACGACAAGGTGGCCGATCTGGTAGATGGTGAGCGAGATATATTTATGATCTATGCCGACTCTTACGATCAGGAGTTCGAGGCCGAGGCCAAGCAGTTGCTGCACGGTCGTCCCTACCACTCATACACCTACTCGTTCAGCGACCAGAAGTCTATCTTCAAGGCTCGCTCGGCCGATGCACCCTTCGATGTTATTGAGGGTATGGATACGGTTCTCATGAACGAGAAGCCCCGTCTGTTTGTCGTGCTGGCCAATAAGGAGGTAGATGTGGATCGCATCCTCGGCACCATCTCATCGTCGAAGGTTGCCATCTCCGATCGCAGCATCCCCTGCGCTGAATATACCGTGCTGGGAACATCGCGCTGGGGTCGTTTCGCCAATATCGACCATACGACCTACTTCAACAATAACGTAGTGATGATTTCGACCTACCACGCCAAGCGCGATGTGCAGGCTGTCAGGGAGTTCGATTCCCGCTATATCGAGGCCTATGGAGGCTTGCCGTCGCTATACGCCTATCGTGGCTATGATGCTGCAATTCTCTTTGGCGGAGGTATGCGTGGCGATATAGAGTATAATATGCTCGATAAGAGCTATGCGCCGCTGCAGACTGTCTATAAGTTTAAGCAGGAGGGTGAAAATGGCAAGTACGTCAACCAGGAGTGGATGCGCATAAACTATAATAGTAACTACACCATAACGGTCGAGTAGCATGACGCCGCCAATCACACACCCCATACCCAAGAAGACCATCGAGCGACTGAGCGAGTATCGTCGTTCGCGGCTCTCGTGCCACGCACAGGGCATCACACACATCTTTTCGCATATCCTGGCCGGTATGCATGGCATTACGGCTGTGCAGGTGCGTCGCGATTTGATGCTCATAGGTTTTTCGAGCGACACGAAGAAGGGTTACGATGTGAAGGTGCTTATCGAATTTATAAACAACATACTCGATAGCCGCGATGTGATGAACCTTGCCATCATCGGCATGGGACGCCTTGGTCAAGCCATCACCAGCTACTTCAACGGCAAGCGCCGTAAGATGCGTATCGTGGCAGCTTTTGATGTGGATGAGACAAAGGTCGGCACCGAGGTCGATAACATCCCGTGCTACCATATCGATTCGCTGGCCGATGTGGTGGAGCAGATGGATATCAGCATTGCCGTCATCTCCTCGCCCACGAGTGTTGCGCCATCGCTCGTTGTGCCTATTAGCAATGCCGGCATCAAGGGTGTGATCAACTTCACCTCGGCACCGCTCAACTTCCCGCAGGGAATCGTTGCCGAGAATTACGACATAACCACCGTTCTTGAGAAGGTGGCCTACTTTGTCAAGGAGGCCGACGAGAACGGAGACAAGAGTTAAACCTAACGCGAAGAATGAGAATATTTAATGGTTTAGATAATCTTCCTGTATTTACCAATGCTGTTGCCACCATGGGCTCCTTCGACGGAGTGCATAGCGGCCATCGTGTGCTGCTCGACAGAGTGAAGCAACTGGCCACAGAGCTTGGGGGTGAGAGCATTGTGCTTACCTTTGAACCCCATCCGCGCTATGTGCTGGGTACGGGCGACGATATGTTGTTGCTAACGACCATCGACGAGAAGTTGTGGCTGTTGGAGCAGATGGGTATTGACAATGTGATTGTAATCCCCTTTACCACCGAGTTCAGCCTGCTTTCGCCCGAGGAGTATATCGAGCAGGTGGTTGCAAAGCTGTCGCTGCGTGCGCTGGTGGTAGGGTATAACCACCGCTTTGGCCATAAGAAGGAGGGTAATTACGACTTTCTGGAACGCCGCAACGACTTCGAGGTATATATGGTCGAGCAGCAGCAGATCGTTGGCAGCAAGGTGAGTTCGACAATCCTGCGCCAGATTCTCTCGCAGGGCCTGAATGATAAGGCTGCCACTCTGCTTGGTCACGACTATCTCATCTGCGCTACCTTTGACGAGGATGGCTCAGCACGTGTTGATCAGCATAAGCTCCTGCCCGCCGAAGGGTCATATGATGTGGAGGCCAATGGCGAGAGGTCAACGCTCCACG
>JAGBYV010000036.1 GCA_017628595.1 Alistipes sp. | reverse complement strand
TCCGAAGGCTCCCGTCAGGCAGGGATAGCTTGGGGTGAGAAATTACAAACGTATTAGAATATTTTGACTGCAATCATAACATATTTTCGTCGGGTGCTTTGCCTCGTAGCTGTTGTGTTCTCGGTGTGGGGATGCCAGAAGGTGGAGCAGACATACGTAAAGGTGGAAGGGCAGATGCTGGGTACGTTCCTTACGGTGAGTGCCCGCACATCACGCTCCTCGGCTGAGGTGTATGACCTGATGATGCGTATCGACAGACAGGCCAAAGCCTCGATGTCTATCTTTGAGGAGGGCTCGCTTCTGAGCCGTATCAACAACAATGAAACAGATCTTCTGGACGAACATATAATCTACTGCCTTAACCTTTCGCGCCGCGTAAGCGAGCAGAGTGGGGGAGTCTACGATGTGACGGTCGGCCCTCTTGTTGAGGCGTATGGTTTTGCTGCCAAGGATCGCCAGATGAGTGTCAACGTCGATTCGCTGCTGGAGTTTGTGGGTATTGACAAGTTGCGTGTTGTCGATGGCCGATTGCAGAAGGCCGATAGCCGCATGAAGATCGACTTTAACTCAATAGCCAAGGGCTATGTCGTGGATATGGCAGCGCGTGCTCTGGAGGAGTGGGGCATTGAGGATTATCTCGTGGATATTGGAGGCGAGGTGCGATGCCGTGGCGTCAATGCCAAGGGTGGCGCGTGGCGCATCGGGATAGAGACGCCCTTTGATGGAAACAACTCGATGGGCGAGTTCGTCCAGCAGGTTATATCTCTTACCGATTCGTCGATGGCCACATCAGGCAACTACCGTCGCTATTACCTTGACGATCAGGGGCAAAAGATCTCTCATACGATCGACCCCCGTACGGGCCGTAGCGCCGTGACATCGCTGCTTTCGGCGACCGTCATTGCTCCTACGTGTGCCGAGGCCGACGCCTATGGCACCATGTTCATGGCTATGGATCTGGAGCAGGCACTGCGTACTGCCAAGGAGCTGGAGGACGAGGGTGTACAGGTCTATTTTATTGCTGCCGGTCAGAATGATGAGTACGATATATACTATTCGCGCTCATTGGCTGATGCGCTGGCCACAGTTGATGGCTACAGAGTCATCGAGTAATGTTTGAATGTTGAGATGAAACGAGCAATATTGTTATATAACTCTTATGCAGGCCGCGGTCGGGTGGCAAATCGGATTGCCGATATAGTCGCAATCTTTGCCCAGGCCGGCTATGCTTTGCAGCCTGTACAGATTCGTTTTGACGATAATCCTTTTGAGGGTTACGAGGATGTTGACCTGGCGGTTGTTGCCGGAGGTGATGGCACGCTCAATTATATTGTCAATGCTATGATGCATCGAGGCCTGCACTTCACGCTTGGCATCCTGCCCGCAGGTACGGCCAACGACTTTGCCGGAGCGTTGGGTATGTCGAACAATCTGCTGCGTGCCGCGCAACAGATAGCCTATGGTACGGCTGAGCCTATTGATTGCGGTCGCGTGGAGCAGATCAACCACCCCGATGTGTCGCCGATTTACTTTGTCAACATCTTCAGTTTCGGAATATTTACCACCACCTCGCAGCACACTCCCAAGGAGTTGAAACACATCCTGGGACGTGCCGCATATATGATTGAGGGCTTCAAGGAGCTGAAGAAGCTGCACGGCATACCCCTCACCATTACAGCCGATGGCGATGCCTTCTATTATCCCACGCTGATGGGATTGGTGTTCAATGGCGAGACGGCTGGCCGCATGCCTTTGGCTCGTATGGCAAGCCTCAGGGATGGTGTCTTTGACTGTCTGTTCCTGCGTAAGCGCAGGACGGCATTCCAGTCGGCGTGCGATATGCTTCTCTATATCGTGGGTGTCAAGACGGCGGCGGTGAAGTATATCCGTACCAGTCAGTTGACACTCATGTCGCCTACGAGCGAGGCCACCGATGTGGATGGCCAGAGTGGTGGCAGTTTCCCGATGAGAGTTAGTTGCCTGCGTGGCGCTCTAAATATAATTTGTCCACATGAAGATTAGAATAAAATATAGGAATAATGAGAAAGGATACAAGTGAGAGTGGCAATAAACTATCTGTAGCGAAGATCAAGAAGGGTCTGTCGCCAAAGCATATTTTCTCCGAAAATTTTGTGCTTACGCCCATGATGAATCTGCAGATGCTGGGGGGTAAGAAGCATACGTTCGACGGCATGGTAGTGGGCATTATATGCAACGGTACGGCGAAGGTAACAATCGACGGCAAGCACTTTGAGATGCGTCGCAATACATTGTTGCTGTTGCAGGATTCGTCTGTGGCTGAGGATTTTAAGTGCAGCAAGGCCTGCATGGGATATTTCATTGCATACCCCACATCATTCCTCAAATCGGCGAATATATCTACGGCGGATCTGTTGACCATCAGTATCATGTTTGGCAATAGCCCCTGTCTGCAGCTTGCAGATGATGAGATTGCTCGCCTGCATAGTGTTGCGGCAACGCTTAGTTGCGCCAACTGTGTAAGGCCTAATGCCTATGACAATAAGGTTCAGATATCACTCTTTGAGGCCTTTTATTATATGCTGGCCTCGATCCTGAGCAAGTATGCAAGTGCTGAGCTCGACGATAGGGAGCATCTATCACGTACGGATGACATAATGCGTAGTTTTACGCAACTTATCGACGAGTCGTGCGAGCGTGAGAGAAGTGTAGAGTATTACGCCTCGCAGCTGGGCATAACCCCCAAGTATCTCTCGCTTGTGTGCAAAAAGAAGGTTGGATTCAATGCCTCCAAACTGATTGATGCCGCTGTTATACGTCGTGCCAAGGTGTTGCTGCAGCAGCAGGGTATGAGTGTGCTGGAAGTGTCGGAGCGCCTTAACTTTGTGTCGCAATCCTTCTTTGGCAAGTACTTCAAACAACGTACAGGCATCTCGCCATCGCGATACAAGGCGCAGCATTAATGCCTTTGGATAACAACGAGGACTACCCCTTAAGGATAGTCCTCGTTGTTTATTTCCGATATTTTCTATCTGTTGATAAACTCGTCTAATCGCACCAGTCGCTCATCGATGTAGCTCTTGATGGTATTGACCTCTGCCTCGTATGAGCCGAGGGCCTGGAAATTCATGTGGAATTTGCGGTCCAGAATTTTCCATCGTTTGAAGTTTAGCTTTTGCGATTGGTCAAGCAAGGCTGCAGTCTGGTCAATATAGGCGATTAGCGACTCCTCCGAGAGTGTGCCGTTATCGCGCAACTCGTTCCACATCTGCTTCAGCTGAGCCTTGGTTGCGGGATCCTCCTTGATAATTCGCGTCACAAACTTCTTCATATCATTGCCTCCTGCAGCTGATGAGTCGCTCGTAGCGAAGATAAAATCGTTGTATTGGCTGATGGGGTGGGTGCGGTTGTCGTTCTCGAATGCAATATCGAAATCCCACACTGGTCCCGTGTATATTTTGTCATCGCCACGCTCCTTATACATATATGTGCTCCAATATGTATCGGTGTTGCCACTTACCTCACCCACGATAAAGTGTTTGATAAAACTTTCAGTATCAAACAACTGGCGATAGCCATGAATATCATCTGTAAAGTTATTGGCAAAGACACGATTCTCAAGTCGGTTGAAATACGACTCGATGTAACTCTTTTGCTCAGGTGTGATATCATCGTCATCGGGCGACTTGATAGTTACGGGAATGCCCTTATTTGAGTAGAACATACTATGCTCGGGCTCCTCGTAAGCATATGCATCTATCTCAATCAGATATCCTCCCGTGAGAGCTTCGCCGCTTGTATCCTCGGGCTCCATCTCTGTGATGTTCACTCTATTCTCATCTACTTCGATCTGATCGCATAATTGGTAGCAGCCCTTATACTCGCCATTGATGATAACATCAACGGGCTGGCAATAGGGTGTGTACTTAGCT
>JAGBYV010000035.1 GCA_017628595.1 Alistipes sp. | reverse complement strand
GGTGCGGCAGTGCATATGGTCATGAACGACCCTACACGGGTGGTGCTGTGTGGCATTGCGGGTGCGTGCGACGATCGTCTGAGTGTGGGGCAGGTTGTCGAGGTTGTCCGCGACAGGGTCGAAGGATTGCCCGATGCCTATGCTTTTGAGTATGAGTGTGACCCCGTTACGGGGCTTGAGCAGGCACGCACGCTGACGGTCAGCCGCTCGGGTGACGCTATGCGCAACACAGCTGTTGTTGAGGGCGATATGCCCGTTGTGGAGCAGATGGAGGGTGCCGCTGTAGCAGCCGTATTAACCAACTTCGATTACGAGAATTTCATCCATATACGCGCCATCTCAAACCGTGTGGGCGAGCCCTTCGAGCAGTGGCGTGTGGGCGAGGCTGTGGCGGCTTTGGCAGCCGTGGCGTCGCAACTATTTACCGAATAACAAACTAACCTAATATGCGCTTCTTTCAAAACCTGATTCTCTGCGTGGCACTCTTTGTGGCGTTGCCCGCAGTGGCCGATGAGGCATCTATTACCCCCTCTGATCTTACGTGCGAGTATGACTCTTCGCCCGTGCTCGATATTCAGAATCCCCGCCTTTCGTGGATAAATCTCAACCCCACGAAGATGCAGGGCGCAGCGCAGTCGGCCTATCGCATCCGCGTGGCTACGTCGCCCGATTTCTCTCAGACGGTATGGGATACTGGCAAGGTCACTTCGGCCGAGTCGGCATTTATTACATATAAAGGCAAACCATTGCAGTCGCGCACATCGTATTGGTGGCAGGTGATGGTGTGGGACCAGGAGGGTAACCCCTCGGCGTGGAGCACACCCGCATCGTGGCATATGGGTCTTGCCGAGAATGAGTGGCAGGGTGAGTGGATTGGCGCACCGTGGCAGGGAGAGGAGTCGTACGACGTTATGGGCAGCAATGAGGTTGTGCCCGCACCGCTGCTGCGCAAGGAGTTTTCTGTAAAGAAGCAGATCAAGCGTGCCCTCTTCTATGGCACGGGTCTTGGCTATTTCGAGCTATATATCAATGGAGAGCGCGTAGGTGAGGATTACCTCTCTCCCAACCAGACCAACTACACTACACGTCCCACACTCGACACACGTCCCATCGTTGTTACCGACCCCTTCGAGGAGTACACCGTGATGTACCTTACGCACGACATCACATCGCTCCTTAAGCAGGGCGAGAATGCCATCGGAGCGATCCTTGGCAATGGCTTCTACGATGTTGTGCAGTATTGGCCCGCATTGGGCTACGGCACACCCCGCTTTATGGGTCAGGTGGAGATCGAGTACGTTGATGGCTCACGCGAGGTGATTGCTTCGGACACTTCGTGGCGCGCCGAGCGCAGTGCTATCGTGAGCGATCAGGTATATCTTGGCGAGCACTACGATGCCCGTCTCGAGCACGATGGCTGGGCGACAGCCTCTTACGATGACTCTTCGTGGGCGGCGGTAGCTAAGAAGAGTGCCCCCATCGGCAAACTCATTCCACAGAATGGCCCTGCCGACCGCATCACCAAGCGCTATGCTCCCATCGAATTCGAGAAGAAGGAGGATGGCACAATCCGCATCAAGTTCGAGGAGGAGATCTCGGGCTGGCTGGCGCTGAAGAATATCGAGGCCGAGCGCGGTCAGACAATCAACATAAAATACATCACCGAGTCGCCAGGTCAGGGAACCAACTCCTACACAGCTAAGGGCTCGGGCGATGAGTCTTACCACGCCCGCTTCACGTGGTTCGTATTCTCGGAGGTTGAGGTTACGGGCATTAGTAATCTTACTGCTGCTCAGGTCGAGGCTCATGCCGTCAATTCCGATGTCGAGACCTCGGGTGAGTTCCGCACCTCGAACGACCTTATCAACAAGATAAATAAGATCTGGCAGCGTAGCCAATTGGATAATATGCACGGCGCCATAGCCAGCGACTGTCCCCACCGTGAGCGCTCACCCTATACGGGCGATGGTCAGGTGGCGTGCGTAACGGTTATGCACAACTTCGATGCACAGACCTTCTACAACAAGTGGTTGCGCGATATTCGCGGTTCACAGCTCTATGGAGGCTATGTGCCCAACTCTGCCCCCTGGCAACCCGGTTGCGGTGGTGGTGTAGGCTGGGGTGCCGCCATGGAGATCATGCCGTGGGAGTTCTATCAGCACTATGGCGACAGACGAGTACTGGAGCAGAACTTCGACGCTATGCGCCGCCATGTGCGCTGGATGACAACGTGGGTTGACGACAATACAGGCCTTATGCTCTCGCACGACGAGCAGCAGTGGAAGAATCTCGGCGACTGGCTTCCGCCTCGTGAGTTGCCCCGTGCCGAGCTGGTTCACACCTACTTCCTCTGGCAGTGTGCCGACATCGTTGTTCGCACGGCTCACTCGCTGGGCGAGGATGCCACGGAGTTTATCGCTATACGTGACGCTGCCGCCAAGGCGTTCCACTCAAACCTCTACGACCCCACGACGGGCTCATACGGCAAGTATGGCAGCAACGTGCTGGCGCTGAAGATTGGCGTGCCGGAGGATCGCAAGGCGAAGGTTGTCGAGGCTCTGCGTCAGAATATCGCCGAGGTGAATGACCACCTCGACACGGGTATCGTTGCTACACGTTTCCTCTTTGAGGTGCTGTGCGACAATGGCTTGAAGGATTTGGCATATAAGATTATCAATCAGCGCGATTTTCCTTCATTCGGTTGGTGGATCGAGCAGGGTGCAACCGTTACGTGGGAGAATTGGAACGGTAAGGACTCTCGCAACCACCCGATGTTTGGCGGCGGTATTGGCTGGTTCTATCGCGATTTGGCGGGTCTGCGTGTCAAGGATGCAGGTTTCCGCTCGTTCGATATCCGCCCCGTAGTTCCCGAGGGCTTGGAGTGGGTTGATTATACTCATAAGACAACATACGGTCAGATAGCCATCCGCTGGGAGCACCGCGACGGTCGCTTTACGCTGGTGTGCGACGTCCCCGTAGGCACTACGGCTACGGTTTGGTTGCCTTTCAGTG
>JAGBYV010000002.1 GCA_017628595.1 Alistipes sp. | reverse complement strand
TTTTTCTATTCTCATCAAAGTACCACCTTCAAAGTCGTATAACGAGAGGGTTTTCAAGGCCTGCGAAGCTCGAGAAACCGCAGTTTACTGAGGCGTAAATGAGGATTTCGAGAGCGAGTGTAACGCAGAAAACACCTTGTTAGACGGCTTTACTGTACTTTTACAGTGTGCTTGTGAAGCAGCTTACCAGCAGCGTCAAGCACCTCCATTACGATCTGATCCTTGTCGGCACGCACATTCACGCGATCGTTGTTAGAATTGACCAGAATCGGGAAGTTGTTATCGGCATCACCCTTCTCCAGGTAGCTGTAACGGTGGTTATGGCCACTGAGCATCACATCCACACCCGCCTCATTGAGCAGAGGCAACAAAAGACGCTTCAACTCATTATTGCCATACCAGCCCGTACCCTTGGCAAAGGGGATGTGCAGCAGGACAATCTTCACGGGTGCTGAACGGAACTCCTCGCTCTGAATAGCCCCCTTGAGCCATGCAGCCATAGCCTCACGGTATGCATCATAAGCTGCCGTACCGCCATACTCAATGTCGCTGTCGGGCTTATCCTCGCCACTGTCGAGCACGATAAAGGCCGCAGGCCCCTGACGGAACATAAAGTAAGGTGCGTTGGTCGTAGAGGGGAAAAGGTTAAGATACTCACTGAAGCCAGGACCACGAGTCTCGTGATTACCACGCACATACACCAGGGGAATGTCCGTAGCGAAGGTCTCCGTTGCGCGTGTCATAAAACCCTTTTCGATATCCTCAGTAGAACCCATGAAGCTCACCATATCGCCATTGAAAACCACAAAGTCGGGATTCTCCTTGCGCAGATCCTTCGTAAGGGCCAACATCATCGAGTCACGACCATGGATGTCGTTAATCATCGTAAAGACGCAATCCTGCTTCTTGAAATCCATAGTGCGGATAGCATAGGGCTTGCGCGAATATACATCGCTGGCGCTGATATAGCCGCTCGGAATGGGGTTATGGCCACTATCATCGACGCCCTGCTGGTAAATACGATAGCGATATGTCGTACCAGGCTTGAGGCCAGTGATACGCACATGGTGTACATCCGACACTACGTGACGACCCATAAAATCCTCATCGTAGCGGGGACGCTCCTCGGCATAGAACGAGGTACCATCGTCGGGGGCAATCTCCACCCAACCCATACAACGGTCGGTAGATGTCCACACCACGGTCATCTCCGTATCGGTAACACCCACAACCCATGGGCCACACTTTGTCTTTACGCGTGGGGGATCAGCCGCAAAAACGGCCGCCACAGCCACGAGGGCAATAATAGTCAAAACAAATCTCTTCATATCTTAAGTTTATTTAGGTTATTCCACTACGCTTTCCACCTGCTCAACAGTCGCCTGCCCAACCGAGAAGAGATCCTCGGGCAGAAGCGAAGAGTATGAGTCCATGCCAAGCAGCACAAAGACAAGCAAAGCCAGCACTGCAACGGTAAAGAGCATACCAACAAATTTCTTTATCATCTCTATTTCTGAATTTTAATTACCATTTCGGGCAGCTCACGGCTAATCATCTCCACCTCGGGTTCAGGCTCGGGCATAGGCATCTGCTGCAACACCTCCACCGAACGACGCAACACATCGTCAATGGGGTAAATATTGTAATAGAAACCATTATCCTCCAATGCCGTATTGCGACCGATATATGCCCGCAACTGCGCCTCCATAATCCTGCGCGAGCGAGCAATCTCACTACGCACGGGTTTCACGCCATGTCGTGCAGCATAACTTACAAAGTCCTCAAACAGTGTCTTATCCGCATCGAGCAGAGCCTGCAACTCAGCCATCGTCGTAACAGCATTGATCGCTTCGCGATGACGGTCGGCATACTCCAGCGTATAGCGATAGAGGATATTGCGGCCCGTAACCTCAACGTAATAATGTGTCATGTCGGTAGTATCGAGCGGCACAAACACATCGGGCATGATACCGCCACCGCCATATACCACCTTACCCTTGGGTGTGGTAAACTTCAGCGAGTCGGCAAAGTGGATACTGTCGGCCGAGAAGAACTCATTATTGTTGTAGCGACGCAGGATATCCATCTCATAGTCGCGGTCGTTGCCATTCGTATAGGGTTTCTGAATCGAACGTCCCGTAGGAGTGAAGTAACGAGCAATGGTAAGACGCAGAGCCGAGCCATCGGCGTAGGGAATCTGACTCTGCACCAGTCCCTTGCCAAACGAACGGCGACCAATGATCGTTCCGCGGTCGTTATCCTGCACCGCACCAGCCAGAATCTCCGACGAAGAGGCACTGCCCTCGTCGATCAATATCACAAGTGCCAGATCGGTTGACGAGCCACTGCCATCGCTATACTCCTTGGTCTGCTCACGCTGACGATCCTCCGTATATACGATTAGTTTGCCTGCGGGCAGGAACTCGTTGGCAATCATAATAGCCTGATCGAGGAATCCGCCCGAGTTATCGCGCAGATCAAATATAAGACGTTTCATGCCTTCGGTGCGCAATCTGGCCAGGGCTGCCATCAACTCAACATACGATGTGCGGGCAAACTGCGAGAGGCGGATAAAGCCGATATCGTCGGTCAGCATGAACGAGGCCTCTATACTCTTGATGGGGATGGCATCACGCACAACCATCACATCCACCAAATCGTCAATACCCTGACGTTTGAGCGAGAGTTTCACCTCCGAGCCGCGCTTGCCGCGCAGGCGCTTGACTATATCATTCTGCGGCATGCCTACGCCCGCAACCAGCGTATCGTTGATATGGATGATGCGGTCACCAGCCACAACACCTGCCTTGGCACTCGGGCCATTGGCAATGACGCTGAGGACCATGATCGTGTCGGAGGTTGTGTTGAACGATATGCCCACGCCATCAAACTCACCCTCCAGAGGCTCGTTCAGCTCCTGCATCTCACGGGCAGGGATATAGACCGAGTGAGGGTCGAGCTTCTCCATCATCATAGGGATAACCAGTTCGGAGAGCGAATCCATAGAGATGGAGTCGACAAAGCGGTGCTCGATGAGCATGCTCGTCTGCATGATCTTATTGGTCATATTCATGCCACTGCGACGAATGAGTGAGCGCAGCTGCGTCTCGGCACGATTGCGCCCCACAAACTGACCAAGCAATATACCCAGCACCACGCCGATGGCGAGCAACAGGGGAAATATGATAGCGTGTTTAGAGTTCTTATACATGAAAAATACTATATAAACCTTGACGACCATCAGCAATCAGCATACCATACGGTGTGCATGCCGCAGCGGTCGTTTTTAGGGCTGCTACTTATTCTTGAATGTGTAGGTCAGACCCAAAGAGATAAACGACTTGATCATCACGTCGTTGCTGAGTGCCTTGTCGTAGTAGAGATCGAACATGATCTGCGTCTGGAAGTAGGTCGAAGCCTTGATGGTGATGGTATTACGCCAATCAACTGTAGGATGCAACATATCGTGACGAGGAACGGCCGTAGGCTCCATGCCCTCGATGCTGCCACCTGCCACCCACCTATCGTGAGCATCCAGATAATCCTGATATTCGCGAATTTTTGAGAGTTTGCCTACATTGGTAATCCAACCATAGTAGCAGTAGAGGTTGCCGTTGTACGAGAGCCAGTTATTCTTGCCCCAGCCACGCGCAAACTCCAGCTTGATAGAAGAACCACCCGTAAAGAGGATTTTACGATCGATGTCAATACCGAACCAGCTTGTCTCGCCGCGATCGCGGAAGTTAGCCTCCACCTGCGAGTTCTTTGCGATGACGGCATTACCAGAGAGGGGGAAGAATGAAATCTTGATAGGGAACTTTGCATTCTTGCTCGCGAAGTCCATACCAAGAGAGAAGTCCAGATAACCCGGAGCCATAAAGCCCGACTTAAGGTGCTCAGCCTCCTGCTCCGTGGCACTCTTGTATGAGTTTGAGAACTGGCTGCGGAACTTGGCAAGGGCGGTATATGACCAACGGTCGTTCAACGCCAGCTTGGGCTGAACCTGTGCCCAGAACTCGTCGATATTCTTGAACCAGATACCCTTCGAATCCTCAGCCTCGGTCGTGTAGTTCTGGCGGTTGTAGCCATAGCGGGCATTGACCTGAGTGTTGTTTGAGAATCGCTGGAAGGTGTAGGTGTGCTTCAATCCGAAGGTACCCAGTATAGACATAGTGTTGCTACCACCCTTCGATGATGAGAGCCACGCATCGTTGTACGAGGTCATCGAACCCTGCAACGAGAGAGAGAGCTCCACATAGTTACGCTCCTTGCGCAGACGCAGACGCTCCATCCTGGCGCGTGCGGCACTACTAAACTCCGTGCTGATATCCATATCCTGCAGAGGGTTCTGCAGCGTTACATTTCCCGTAGATGTTGTCTTTGTCTGATCCTCAACGGTAAACTGTGCATAGGCGTCGCTTACCGACAGGGCAGCGAGGATAGCGAATATGGCAAAAAGTCTCTTCATACGGCTATATTTTTGATTTTACTTTTGAAATAGTTATGCAAAGTTACAACTTTTCATAAAAATAGTTACATTTGTAGAGGACTAATTAACCAACAATTTCGCAATATGAAGTATTTTGGTGCACATGTGAGCGCATCGGGCGGCGTAGAGAACGCCCCACGCAATGCCGCAGCCATAGGCGCGACGGCCTTTGCCCTCTTTACCAAGAATCAACGCCAATGGGCTGCACCGCCTCTTACAGAGGCTCAAATCGAGGCTTTCCGTTCGGCGTGTCAGGAGTGCGGATTCTCGCCCAAGCAGATATTGCCACACGATAGTTACCTCATTAACCTCGGACATCCCGAGCGTGAGGGTCTGGAGAAGTCGCGCGCCTCGTTCCTGCACGAGATGGAGCGTTGCCAGCGTCTTGGACTGGATCGACTGAACTTCCACCCGGGTAGTCACCTGAAAAAGATTTCAGAGGAGGAGAG
This sequence comes from Alistipes sp., assembly GCA_017628595.1. Taxonomy (GTDB): domain Bacteria; phylum Bacteroidota; class Bacteroidia; order Bacteroidales; family Rikenellaceae; genus Alistipes. The sequence continues at coordinate 5,714 of JAGBYV010000002.1, read as the reverse complement.
TCTTGCTCTGGTCGCAGAATCAATCAACATAGCACTCGACAAGACAGAGGGCGTTACGGCCGTCATCGAGAACACCGCTGGTCAGGGATCGAATCTGGGTTATGCATTCTGGCATCTGGCCTATATCATCGACCGCGTGGAGGATAAGTCGCGTGTGGGAGTATGTCTGGATACATGCCACTCATTTGCGGCAGGTTACGACCTCTCGACAGAGGAGGGATGCGAAAAGGTTTTTGCAGAGTTTGAGCGTGAAGTGGGATTTTCTTATCTGCGCGGTATGCACCTCAACGATGCCATGAAACCGCTGAGTAGCCGTGTCGATCGCCACTCGCCCATGGGTGAGGGTTATTTGGGAATAACGCCATTCCGTTATATTGCCCGTGATGCTCGTTTTGATGAGATTCCGCTCATCCTCGAGACTCCCGACGAGAGCCGCTGGGCCGAGGAGATAGCTCTGCTGAAGAGTTTTTCCGAGGAGTAACAAACAACAGAAAAGCCTATCCACACGGATAGGCTCTCTTTTTCAAATTCTGGTCCAAGATCATTTCGATCCCTATTCACCCTTAGCTTCCAGGATGGGCAATCCCGCCTCGGTCGGGATGTATACAACTTTGTTGGCTGCAGCATTCTGCTGACGCACCCAGAGATACTGGATGTAGGTAGGTGTCAGCGAACCATTCTCAATCTTGATAGCCTCGGCTGCACCCTGTGCTCGCACCACCTCGGCCTGAGCATTCAGTTTCTCTGCCTCAATTTTAGCCTTTGCCTCCTCAATCTTGATCTGACGGTTCTGCTCGGCCTGCGCCAGCTCGGCGCGACCCTTCATCTCCTGCTGCCATACCTTATATCGTGGCACACCAAAGAGGAAGAACGCAACAATGGCAAAACCTACCAATGCAATGGATAAAACTCCACCTGCCGTAATAACGGCACCCTGATTTCTCTCACTCATAGTTTTATGTTTTAGGGGGTTATAATCTCTTACAATCGATCCAGACAACGACGGATCATACTTACGCTATCGCGTATCTCATCGTCCGAGATAATGAGCGGCGGTGAGATGCGGAATGCCGTATCGCAGAAGAGAAACCAGTCGCTCAGGATGCCCTCCTCGATGAAGTGATCCATAATCTTGTATAGTTTCTCACTCTCACCCAACTCAACGGCCAGCAGCAGACCTGCACGGCGTATCTCCTTAACGGCAGGGTGATCCTGCAGCAACGATTCATACATTGCGCCCTTGCGCTCGACATCCTCCACAATTTTGTTCTGCTGCAAATATTTCATTGCCGCCAAACCTGCCGCACAACATACGGGATGACCGCCAAAGGTGGTAATATGGCCCAATACGGGATCATGCGTTAGCGTGGACATTATCTTCTGGCTCGAGACAAATGCTCCGAGCGGCATACCGCCACCCAGCGCCTTGGCAAGGCATACAATATCGGGCGTTACACCATACTTCTGCATGGCAAACATCTCACCCGAGCGACCCATACCAACCTGTATCTCGTCAAAGATGAGCAGTGCTCCCACCTCGTCACAACGACGGCGCAGAGCCTGCAGATAACCGTCTTTCGGAGGTCTTACACCAGCCTCACCCTGAATGGGCTCACACAACACGCAGGCGGTGCGAGTGGTAATCTGCTCCAGATCCTCAAAACAGTTGAAACTAATAGCCTTCGTATCGGGTAGCAACGGACGAAAAGCATTCTTCCACTCCTCACCCTCGGGGGCGCCCATCATACTCATCGCACCATGCGTTGATCCGTGATATGCTCTTCGCATGGATATCATCTCCGTGCGGGCGGTATATCGCTTGGCAAGTTTCAAGGCTCCCTCTACAGCCTCGGCTCCCGAATTCAGGAAATAGACCGTATCAAGAGGCTCGGGCAGGCTCTCGGCCAAAAGACGGGCAAACTCCACCTGCGGACGCTCGACCATCTCGCCATAGACCATAACGTGCATATAATCCGCTGCTTGGCGCTGCACGGCCTCCACAACTGCCGGATTACCATGACCCACGTTATTTACCGACACACCCGAAATCAAATCATAATAGGGCTTACCCTCGGGCGTATAGAAAAAGACTCCCTCGGCTCGCGCCACCTCAATAAGTTGCGGGGCGGGCGAAGTCTGCGCCACATGACGCAGAAACTGCTTGCGAAGAATATCATTCATAATCGCTACTTTTCAGGGAATTGACGCTCTAAAATTCGCTCTGCATCACGCACTGACGACATTACCCAGCGGAAGAGCATCTCGCGCTGATCGGCATCCTGCAGGTGCCAGTCTATTTCGGGCGTGAGGCGCATGCGCTGCGAAAGCATATAGATCAGAATTGCCGCCGAAGCCGATACATTGAGGCTCTCCACCATACCGCACATCGGGATACGCAAGTACTCGTCAGCAGCCTCGATAATCTCGTCCGACACACCCGCATGCTCTGTACCAAAAACAAGGCAGAAGGGGCCTTTGGCAACATCGAAGGTTTCGGGGGTGCAACTCTCACGATGAGGCGTGGTAGCCACCAGACGATAGCCTGCACCCTTCAGCGCAGCGATGGCATCAGCCGTTGAGTCGTGACGTGTAATATCCACCCACTTATCAGTTCCGCGCACGATATTTACGTTGGGATTGAACTTGCAGCGGGTCTCAACCGTATGCAGTTCCTGCACACCGAAGGCCTCGCAGTGACGCACCAATGCCGATGCATTCTGCGGATGGAAGGTGTTTTCCGTCAGGATGGTCATATAGCGAGTACGCGAAGCCAGCGTGCGACGCAACACCTCCTTGCGCTCCTCGGTAAGGAAACTCTCCATATAGGCCGTACGCTCGTCATACCACTCGGCCGAGCGAGCGGCAGCATACTCCTTCAATCTATTTGCGATATTTGTCATCTTCGTCAAGAATTTTTAGATAACTCTCATACCTGGGATAGGCTACTTCGCCACGCTTGACAGCCTCCACTACGGCACAATGCGGCTCATGGGTATGCGAGCAATTATAGAATCGGCACTCGGGCAGGTAACGCATCATCTCGGGGAAATAGTGCGCCAGTTCAGCATCCTCGATATCGAGCAGACCGAAGCCCTTAATGCCAGGGGTATCAATTATATATCCTCCCTCAGAGAGGGGGTACATTGTCGAAAATGTTGTGGTGTGCTTACCCTTGTGGTGGCTCTGCGAGATCTCGCCCGTGCGAATATCCAGTCCTGGCTCAACGGCTGCCACAAGTGTAGATTTACCCACACCCGAATTTCCCGACAAGAGGGTTGTCTTGCCGCGCAAAAGCTCTCGCACCTGGTCAACGCCCTCGCCCTCGGTGGCCGAAACTTCGATAATACGGTAACCGGCACTCTCATATATGGCGTGGAACTCCTCAACAGCCTCAGGTCGCTCACGCGCCAGATCTATCTTGGCAAGCAGAATGGTTACAGGGACCTTATACGCCTCGCACGTTACCAGAAAGCGGTCGATAAACTCGGTCGCAGTCTCGGGTGAAAAGAGCGTCACAACGAGCAGTGCCTGATCCAGATTGGCCGCAATAATGTGAGACTCCTTCGAAAGATTAGATGCGCGGCGAATGATATAGTTGCGGCGCGGCTCGATAGCCGAGATAACATAACCTCCCTGCTCATCGGCCTCGACACGTACCTCGTCGCCCACCACTACAGGGTTAGTCGAGCGCACACCCTTGAGGCGCAACTTGCCGCGGATACGGCACTGATAACGTTCGCCCTCATGCAGCACCTCATACCAGCTGCCCGTAGAGCGTACTACGATACCCGAAAAACTATCCATAGCCATAGGTTAATCCAGCAATTTATCGGCAATCTCCTCGAAATAGGGCGTCAGCTTATCGGTGATTCCCTTCACGGGAGCAAACCAGCGTGAGGATTCGATAGTGGACTTCGAAGCCCACTCATAGTTCTTGTTTACCGATGTGAACCAAGAGAAGAGCACGCTCACGATAAGCATCACCTTGACCACCGAAAAGGCTACGCCGAGCAGCACATCTGCTACACCCAATCCCGCAAAACGAAACACAGCCCTCAGCATATAGGCTCCGATCGAGATAAGCAAAAGAGCGCCCAGAAAGATTACGATGAATCCCACCACGCCGTTCACGCCAACGTCGATGCCAAGAATGCTCTCCAACTCCGGACCATACTGTACAGCAAAATACATAGAGGCAACAACGGCAAAAAGCGAGAGCATCTGCAAAAGGAAACCGCGACGCCAACCATTGAATACGGCCCAGGCCAGTGATATATAGACTATGATATCGAATACGTTCATAAGCATTTTGGGTTATTTTGTTTATTTTGTTCGTCGCTAAGGGCGAAATTTCGCACGAAGTTAGCATATTTTTTTTAGAATTGCTATATTTGCAATTAGTAATTCGGATTATCAAGGGTTTTTAATCCTCGTCACAAGAGCTCCATCGGGGCACAATCCGAGCCCGAAACAACTAAATTTTCAACCACATGAGACGTATTTTTATTTTTCTGATATCCATTTTTATTTGCGCTTCGGCTTCGGCCCGAGAGGTATATTCGCTCAACGATGACTGGCAGTTTTTCTACAAACTGGACACCAGCAGCGACAATGCCCGCCGCATATCACTACCCCACACTTGGAATCTTGACGCACTGGCAGGTCAGGGTAGTTACCATCAGACCACAGCCAACTATTCGCGCAACATCTTCGTGCCGGCAGAGTGGATGGGCAAGCGACTCTTCCTCAAGTTCCACGGCGTGCAGAGTGTGGCCGACCTCTTCGTGAATGGTCACCACGTCGGCGAGCATCGTGGAGGCTGGACAGCCTTTACATTCGAGATCACCAAACACCTGGAGTATGGCAAGGAGAACTCGCTGGTGGTCGTTGTCAGCAATGCTTATCAGAACAACGTGCTGCCCACATCATCCGAGGAGAATCTCTACGGAGGCATCTATCGCGATGTGGAGCTTATCGTAACCGAGCCAACAACAATATCTCCGCTATACTACGGTACGGACGGTATAATTGTGCATCAGAACAATATCACCGACACAAGTGTCGATGCCACCGTATCGGTATATGTCACCACCCTTTCGGAGAAGGCTTGCGACCTGGCATTGACGGTTCGCGCCCCGACAGGCGATGTCCCGTCCCGAGACCCTTCTCGGAGATACTGCGGTTGCGGTCAACCCCGAGGATGAGAGATATAAGCACCTTATCGGAACCTACTGTGTCCTTCCTCTCGTTGGCAGACGTATTCCGATAGTTGCCGATGAGCATGCTCAGCTTGATAAGGGTACGGGTTGCGTTAAGATCACCCCTGCTCACGACCCCAACGACTTCGAGGTAGGACGCCGTCAGAAGCTTCCTATGGAGGTCGTTCTCACCGATGACGCAAAGATCACCGATGCATACCCCAAGTACGCGGGCATGGATCGCTATGAGGCGCGCAAGGCTATCGTTGAGGATCTGAAGGCAGGCGGCTATCTTGCGGAGATCGAGGATCTTACCCACGAGGTCGGTACCTGCTACCGTTGCGGCACCACGATCGAGCCTATGATCTCGCTCCAGTGGTTCGTACGCATGGAGCCTCTTGCAAAGCCCGCTGTCAAGGCTGTCCGCGACGGCGATATCAAGTTCGTTCCCGAGCGCTTCAGCAAGAACTATTACCACTGGATGGAGAACACCCAGGACTGGTGTATCTCCCGTCA
>JAGBYV010000034.1 GCA_017628595.1 Alistipes sp. | reverse complement strand
GCTAAGATCCCTTGTGCACGCAGTGTCTCGGCTAATTGCTCGCACCCCTCGCGTGAGCGCATATATACTATGCCCGAGCCCGGTACATTCTCGATTACGCGCAGCAGTTGCTCGGTCTTGTCGTCCGTGTGACGCACGGCATATGACAGGTTGGGACGGGCAAAACTGCTTCGCAGAATATGTGGTTCGGCGAATCCAAGGTGGTGCATAATATCATCAGCCACGAGTTTTGTGGCCGACGCAGTGAGTGCTAAAATAGGTACATTGGGCAGTCGTTCGCGCACCTCTGCGATTCTTAGGTAGGATGGGCGGAAGTCGTAGCCCCATTGCGATATGCAGTGTGCCTCATCCACAGCGATAAGGCTTACGCGCATGCGCTCGATGCGCAAACGGAAAGCTTCGGTCGCAAGACGTTCCGGTGCGATGTAGAGAAACTTCATGTCGCCATATACGCAGTTGTCGAGTGCAATGTCGATCTGCGTGTATGACATTCCCGAGTGAATGGCCACGGCCGCAATGCCCATCTGTCGCAGACGGTCAACCTGATCCTTCATCAGCGCAATGAGCGGAGTGATGACGATGCAGAGACCCTCGCGAGCGAGTGTAGGCACTTGATATGTAAGCGATTTGCCTCCACCCGTGGGCATCAGCGCAAGCGTGTCGCGACCGGCCATGACGGAGTCGATAATGGCCTCCTGACCCGGACGAAACTGCTTGTAACCCCAATACTTCTCGAGGGTTTGGGCAAGACGTTGCTTGATTCTGTTATTTTGCTCACTCATATGATGCAAAATTACGAAAAAAATATGCCTATTGTCAAATTTTCAGTATATTTGTAGCGGATAAAAAGGCTAAAATTGCGATGAGGATTAAGCCGGAGTATAAAGTGCGCGAGATTGCGGGTGAGAATGTGGTAATCATGCAGGGCGGCAAGGGTGCCGATCTGACAAAGATTATTACACTCAACGAGAGTGCCCTCTTGCTGTGGAATAGCCTCTGCGAGAGTGATTTTACTGAGGCGCAGGCTGCCCAGGTGCTCATGCAGAATTTTGAGGTTGGGGCTGATGTTGCTCTGCGCGATGCTACGGCATGGGTGGAGCGTCTGGCAGAGTGCGGATTAATCGAATAGTGAGATGACAAGTAAGGTTTTCAGAATGGTGTCGGCATTGACGATGTTGCTGCTATACGTTTCAGTATTGGCGGCAAGCGACATTGTGGCCCTTACCTGCGAGTGTCGTCATCACAAGGCCGATGTCCATACCGCCTTTGACCATGTCCACGCCTGTGATCATCAGCATCACAACGACTCTTGTCCCTCTCACGATTGTGATGCAGAGCATGGTGTGATGATTGCCGATAAGACCTGCTGTAATCACAACCATTCAAATTCCATAGTACTCTACACGCAGCCCCGCATGGCCGATGACGACCACATGGAGCGTCAGGCAGTGTTGCTGGCTGTAGTTACCGATGTGCTGAATTTTGTTCAGGCCGAGCAGGTAGCTGTTCGTGGCTATGAATATTCCCAATATCTTTTGCCCCCACTTGCGGCGGGGCACACCTCGGGGACCTCGCTCAGGGCTCCACCCGCGTTTGCATAGTTCACTTAAAGCATGAGGCACAGAGTGTGTGCCCCAGAAAAGTTAATTATACAAACATCAAAATAGAATGAAAATCAGAAACTTTATACTTTGCGGCATTATGTCGCTCATTAGCGTTGGCGCCATGGCGCAGAACGTAAAAGGTACAGTGCGTGCTTCAGATACCGGCGAGGCGCTGCTCGGCGCTTCGGTTTACTGGCTGGGCACAAATATCGGTATGGCTTCCGACCTGGAGGGTAAGTTTGACGTTTACCGAGTGAAGGGTTACGATAAGTTGGTTGCAGCCTACGTGGGCTACAAGACCGATACAATTACCGTAGCCGAGGGCGTTACACATATCGACTTCTCGCTTCAGACCGACAATGAGATTGAGGCTGTGGTAGTGGATGGCAACCTTGGTAACTATGTCAAGCGTGACGGAGTAATCAAGAGCGAGTCTATCTCATTCGCTGGCCTTTGTAAGATGGCATGCTGTACCCTGGCCGAGAGCTTCGAGAATTCGGCATCGGTGACGGTGGGCTATAGCGATGCAATCTCTGGTGCACGCCAGATCAAGATGCTGGGTCTGACGGGTACATATACGCAGATTCTGGATGAGAACCGTCCCATCATGCGCGGTCTGAGCGCCCCCTATGGTTTGAACTATACGCCCGGTATGTGGCTTAACTCGATCCAGGTATCGAAGGGAGTATCTTCAGTAACGGCTGGTCACGAGGCCATTACAGGTCAGATTAATATGGAGTACCGCAAGCCAACCGATGAGGAGCGTCTATTCCTTAATCTCTACTTCGATAGCGAGATGCGTCCCGAGATCAATCTCTCGACGGCTATTCCCCTAACGGCGGATAAGAGCCTCTCTACCGTAATCCTCGTTCATGGTTCTATGGATACGCAGTCGCATGACCGTAACCATGATGGTTACCGCGACCTGCCCGAGACTCACCAAATCAATATTGCTAACCGTTGGTTGTGGCAGTCAAAGGGTGGTACGCAGATTCGCTGGGGCTGGAAGTATGTCGATGAGAATCGTCTGAGTGGTGAGAACGACTATAAGCACTCAATGCGCGAGGAGATGGAGCGTAGTCTTTCGACTTATGGTTCGAATATGGACAACTCGGGTGTGAATGCCTATTTTAAGTTTGGTAAGCCCGTAGGTGCGGCTGTATATGATACAGAGAGCGAGGAGGAGTTTCGTTCAAATGTTGTGTTCGTTGCAGACTACAACTATTTCAAGGAGAAGGCTTACTTCGGTCTTAACGACTACAATGGCCACGACCACGCATGGTGGATGAATTTCTCATATACACACTACTTCTCGGCTCGCTCGTTCCTTGCTATGGGTGCTTCGGCATCGATCACCAATAGCGATGAGAATATTATCAACAAGATTGTCGCTGGACCGAAGGTTCCGGGCCAGACTCCCAGCTTGTGGGAGGGCCGTACTCGTAACCAGATGCGCTATGTAGAGCCTGGTGTCTATGCCGAGTACACCTACAATATCCCCGAAAAGTTCTCTTTGGTGCTGGGTCTTCGTGGCGACTGGATGGGTGCCTCAAATGGCGGTCATGCACTGGATAATGGCGATGGCGTAGCCTATAACTCGGCTTATTACACTCCCAAGGAGAGCTTCGTTGTAACGCCTCGTTCGCACATCCGCTGGGATATCACTCCCTCAACCGTATTGCGCGCTTCGGCAGGTCTTGGCTATCGCCGTGCAAGCATCTTTACCGATAATATCTGGATGCTCGCTACAGGTCGCAAGACGATGGTTAACGACCTTAATAACGATATCGAGAAGGCTCTCACGGCAGGCGTAAGCCTTACCCAGTATTTGAAGCTGGGTGGCTATGACGATGCCACGATTAGCTTTGACTACTTCCGTACACAGCTTTACAATACTGTTCTTGCTGATCAGGAGTTGGGTGCAAAGGGTGGTACTCCCGATGATGAGATCTGGGTATATAACACCGATGGTCGCGCCTTTACCGATACATATCAGGTGGATTTCCAGTGGACAGTGGCACGTGGCTTGGATATTTTCGCAACATATCGCTACACCAATGCCAAGGTAAGCGTTGAGCGCGGTGGTGCTATGCACCTTGTGGAGCGTCCCCTTACAAGCCGCTATAAGACGTTGCTTAATATTCAGTATGCTACGCCTTACCGTCGTTGGGTATTCGATGTAACGGCACAGTATAATGGCCCGATGCGTCGTCCTTCGCTCGATGGCGATATTACTCGTTCGGATCTCTCGCCGGCATATCCTATGTTCTATGCGCAGGTGAGCCACAAGATCCGTAACTGGGAGGTTTATGTAGGTTGCGAGAATATTGCCAACTACATTCAGAAGGATCCTATCCTCAATGGAGCCGATCCCTTCTCACCGGCCTTCAACTCGTCGAGTGTATGGGGTCCGTTGATGGGACGTAAGTTCTATATTGGAGCACGCTTTAACCTCTATTAAAGTTATATATTGTGGTCTGTTTTGGCGTCTTGCTTGTTTGCGAAATGCTCATTTACGCCAAGTAAACTCCGCTTTCGCATACTGCGACAAGCCTCAAAACAGCCTCACACTATACAACTTTATGGGTGAGCCTTGAAATAGAGTCTTTCAATCCATTTTGGTAAGAGATAGATAGTGAAATGTAAAACAAGAAAAGGATAAAAACACTTAAAACTTTACTATTATGAAAAAGATTATTATGTTCTGCCTGATGGCCATTATCGGTTTTGGCGTGACTGGTGCCATGGCACAGAAGAAGCAGGTCGATCTCAAGACTACTGTTTTCCAGACAGATGTAGATTGCGAGAACTGCGCTAAGAAGGTTGATAACTCAATCCCCTATCAGAAGGGTGTTAAGGAGGTGAAGGTTGATGTATCAACACAGACCGTAACCGTTACCTACGACACTGCCAAGACAAACGACGAGACACTTCTCAAGGCCTTCAAGAAGGTGAAGGTAAATGCCGAGGTGAAGGATGAGGTTGCCTCAAAGTAATCTTTGCGATTTCAGATATTATAGAAAAAGGATACTCCGAAAGAGTATCCTTTTTTATTTTGCTATAATGCTGGATTGCACATCGCGGCATCCTTTTCGAGTTG
>JAGBYV010000033.1 GCA_017628595.1 Alistipes sp. | reverse complement strand
CCAGAGAACTCATCAACACTAATCTACAGAGCAGCAAAATGAGACAGCCACCACTCACAATACCGACTACGATAACAGTGCCCGAAGCAGTAAAGCATACCGCCTCGAACGGCACTCCGATATATGCGATTGACTGTCCAGAGTATGAGGTTGTGCGTGTATCGTTTGTCTTTCATGCAGGCACGATAACTCAGCGCCACCCCTTCACCGCTTCGGCTACGGCCAACATGCTGGCTGAAGGCAGCCTGAATATGACCTCGCAGCAGATTGCCGAGCGACTGGACTACTATGGTTCCTATTTCGACATTAATATCGACCGCGACTACTCCTACATAACATTCTGCGCCCTGTCGAAATTCTTTCCCCAGACCGCAGAAGTCATCGAGGAGGTTATCCTGCGCCCCACCTTTCCCGATGCTGAGGTAGCCACCTATCGCGACAAGCGTCGCCAGCAACTCGCCATCGAGCGCCGCAAGGTGGAAACCATAGCTCGCGAGCACTTTGCCCACGCCATATTTGGCGCCAGCCACCCCTATGGTATATCATACTCTGAGGATGAGTACCAATCGCTCTGCCGCGAGAATATAATGGAGCACTACCAGCGTTGCTACACGGCTGAGAATTGTATCGTAGTATGCAGCGGAGCTATAAGTGACAATGTCCTGCACCGCATAAAAGCCATAGCAGAGCAGATACACCCAGCACAAAAATGCGAAACCATATCGTTGCCACCATTCGATACGAAGCACAACGTCCGCATACAGCACGACGGCGCCCTGCAATCTTCCATTCGCATGGGTCGCCTGCTCTTTGCTCGCACGCACGAAGATTTCGTGCCGATGCAGGTGCTGGCCACTGCACTTGGCGGATACTTCGGTTCACGCCTGATGCAAAATCTGCGCGAACGCAACGGATTTACATATGGCGTCTTCTCGGCAATGGTCAATTTCCAGCATACGGGCTATCTTGCCATCGCCACACAGGTAGGTGCGGAGGTTACCGACCAGGCCCTGCAACAAATTGCATACGAGATTGAGCGTCTGCGTGAGGAGAAGATTCCCGAGCAGGAGTTACTACTCGTAAAGAATATTATGGCTGGCGAGATGATGCGCATCCTGGATGGTCCTTTCGGTATTGCCGATGTTACGACCGAGAACATACTGTGCGGTTTTGACAATCTCCAGATAGAGGAGAATCTGCAACGCATACGCCAGACCACACCCGACAAGCTGCTCACGCTCGCGCAACGCTACCTCGCACCCGAGGATATGGTAACGGTTGTTGCAGGAGATTTTTCACAACTCTCCTAAATAGATTGCACGATAAGCGACTATGAAGATATTGATCATTAGCCCCAGTGCAGGCGACTCGTTTTACTGCGGCAACTGCTTCAGAGACTCATTGCAGGCCTCGGCACTAATCAAGGCTGGGCATAATGTTACCATTTTGCCGTTATATCTACCCACACAACACGCCACAAATGGTGTGCCCATCTTCTTTTCCGCTGTATCATACTACATTGAACAGACTCTATTCAAAAAGGGCAATATGCCAAAGTGGATAACACGCCTTTGCTCATCCAAGCTATTCCTGCGCCTCGCAGCGTCGATGTCGGGTACGACTTCGGCCAAAGGCATGGAGGGCATAACAATGTCGATGATTACGGGTCGAAGCGGAGCTTTCAAGAGCAACGTCAGTAAGTTGATTAACTGGATTGAGCAGCAGGGCAAGCCCGACATCGTGCATCTTTCATCGTCGCTTCTGATCGGCATGGCAGCCCCCATCAAGCAGCAATTAAATCTACCTGTAGTATGCTCGCTTCAGGATGAGGAGATGTGGATAGACTCCCTGCAAGGCGAGTGGTCAAAACTG
>JAGBYV010000032.1 GCA_017628595.1 Alistipes sp. | reverse complement strand
CGCGGTCGGTGGTGTAGTGGCTCAACTGATTGATTATTGCATCAGCCTCATAAGGGATACGCTCACGGTCGCCATCGATGTATATACCGAGCGCCGAGGTCGCCTTAATGGTATATCGGCACAAATCCCACACGGCATTCAGCGTTGCATTGTCGCTTTTGAAGTGCGCAGCCTCCATATCGAAGGGATAGATTGTAGTGTGGCGCACCACATCCTCAGCTGCGATCTCACCCTCGTACTCCTCAATCTGACAATAGCGCATAGGGGCAATCTCATCCAGATAGTCGGGCACCAGCACCGCCTGCGGGCCTGTATTGCGTTTATCTTTTTCGGGAATTATGTGATATGTGTGGCGACCGCTGCGAAGCGTCAGCGGATAACGATAGTAGCGCACCGTGCCGTGGGGCTTATCGTTCACTCTGCCATCCTTGGCATCCTCGCCAATGGCAACATATATCGTCTTACCCTCCACATCACTTGTGAGCGTAAGTTCCAGCGACGCAAACGAAGCTCGGCCAAAATCTATGAAAGTGGTACTCTCATCCGTACGTCGCACCTCCACGGGCAGATCACGCTCACGCATCTGCGGACGATAGGACACTGCATAGGGTTGCAACTCTTCAGCCGTGCGGAACACCTGCACGGTTGACCACGCCGACTGACCGTGGTTAGTCTCAACGCGCACGCTCCAATAATATAGCTTTGAGGGTAGCAAATCCGCGCCACCATACTCTACTGCCACCGAGCTCGGACTCTCAACCTTGCCACTATTCCACACCTTGCCTCGGTGCGATGCAGCATCTTCCCGATTGTCATCCACAACGATATGATAAGTGGTCTGCATCGTGCCACTGCCCATATCGGGCACTATCCATCCGAATGTGGGACGCGATGAACGAATCGCTGCGTATTGGTAAACGGCAAAATCCCTATGAGAAATATTCTGCATCTTGGCCTCGGTGCGATAGCCATTGGAGTAGAGTGCAGATACATCATTCACCAGATCGGTCATAAGACCAGTTGGTTGAGGCCGACAAGAGATGAAGCAAAAGGGCAAAAGGGCAAAAAGGAATAGATTTCTCAGTTTCATATTCAGGCATTTAGTTGCCCAAATGTAACAAAAAATGTTGGCTTGGCCAAATATATTACCGAGCTAAAAATCGGCCTTGCACTCGACTACGATGCGCTCACCCGTTGTCGGATGATCAAACTCAAGCCTACAAGCATGCAGACACAGGCGATGTCCATCGGTGCAATCGGCCTCAAGACCTCGGCCATAGATATCATCGCCAACAATAGGGGCATTGAGACCATCACAGTGCGCCGCATGCAGGCGCAACTGATGCGTACGGCCCGTAATGGGACGGAAAAGAATACGCGTCTGCCCATCCTCCACACCTACGACCTCATACTCGGTTATGGCCTGTTTGCCGTCGGTTGAAATCATCTGACGGGGGCGGTTGTCATAATCAAGGTGCATCGGCAGATCTATCCTACCACTCCTCTGCTCCACCTCGCCATCCAGAAGTGCCACATAACGTTTCTCAACCGTGCGGTGAATAAACTGCGACTGCAAGGCATAATGCGCCTGCTTGCTCTTTGCGAGAATGAGTATGCCCGAGGTAGATTGATCCAGACGGTGTACAATCATCGGGAAATCCTTTTCGCCGTAGCGTTCACGTGCCCACGTCTGAGCGGAGCGCACACCCGACTTTCCATCAACAGAGAGCATTCCGCAAGGCTTGTTAATAACCACTATCTCCTCATCCTCGAGCAATACCTCAGGCTCGGGCGGAGCAATCTCAGCCAAAGGATTTGGCTCAACATCCAAGCCCTGCATCATATGCATCAGTATAGGTTTGCATTTGCTATTGCACGAAGGATAGAAATGGCCATCGTGACGCACCTCGCCACGTGGCGATGCCCCCTGCCAGAACTCTGCCATGGCAAGTGGCTTAAACCCATTAAGATAGGCATACTGCAACATCTTTGGTGCTGCACACTCACCCGCACCGGCTGGCGGGATACACTGTGCAGTAGGGGCAAACAACTCGCACAGGTCGCGCACCTCACCCCTGGCATTAAGCATACGAAACTCCCTGAATAGTGCCATCTGCAAATCGGCCGAACGACGGCTACGCTCCTCACGCAGTGAAGCAAGCTGGGCGTCAAATGTCGCCAAATGATTCTCCGCCTCAGCTATCGCATCGCGATGGTGGCGTTTTAAGCGCTGCAAATCGGCATTATCACGTTGACTCTCAAGAATGAGTTGCGCTTCAGCCTCGCCAGCGGCACGGCGTTGCGCTCGCTCAACCTTACGCAGAGTAAGCGTTTGCTTAAGCTCTCTGATCTCAACATCGGCTTGCAATCTGCAACTCTGCACATTCTGCTTAGCTTTGCAATACTCCGAGCTCTGCTCAAGTTCTGCTACCGAGCGATTAATGGCCGATATCTCAGCCTCCTCACGACGGAAAAAATCATCGGGCTGCAGCATATCATATACGGCAGGCACGAAGTATTCATGATCGTTACGACCAGCCAAATTTCCCGAAAAAGCAGCCAGAAAACCTATCTCGCCAGTGCACCCCTGCACCACCAGCACACCGAACATCTTGCCTGCAGCAATCTCATCCTGCCACTCCCCACGTGAGCGCAGATAAGCCTTCACCTCATCGGCTGCCACACGGCACAGCGGATGAGGTGTATAATGAAATGGCCAGGTGAATTGCTGGGGCAGCGCAATGGCCGATATGTCCGACGAAAAGCGGTGAAACATAATTATCTGTGACGCAGAGCAAGTTCACGCTCCATATCCTCTATCGAGCAACCCATCTGCTCCATAAGCACGAGTAGGTGATAAATCATATCAGATGCCTCATAGATAAAGCGGTCGCGGTTGCCATCCACAGCCTCAACAACGCTCTCAACGGCCTCCTCGCCCACCTTCTGGGCAATCTTCTTAACGCCCTTGATAAAGAGTTTGGTGGTATATGAACCTTCGGGCATATCGCGGTGGCGCTGCTGCACAACACTCTGCAAATGACGCACAAAGCCCTCGCTCTCGGGGGTATCGAAACAGCTCGTTGTACCACGATGGCACGTTGGGCCGATGGGTGTAGCCTTAATGAGCAGTGTATCGCCATCGCAATCCACATACATATCCTTAACGAGAAGATAGTTGCCGCTCGTTTCGCCCTTAGTCCACAAGGTGTTGCGTGTACGCGAGAAGAAGGTCACGCGCCCCTGAGCCTGTGTGCGCTCAAAAGCCTCGCGATTCATATAACCGAGCATCAGCACACGAAGCGTTACGTTGTCCTGCACAATGACAGGCAGCAGACCATCGGCACACTTATCTAATTTGAAATCATCGAATGTCATAATCTTACATCTATATTCATCTGTTTCAACTCCTTTTTCAGATCGCCCACCGTAATCTCGCCAAAGTGGAAAATACTTGCAGCCAATGCTGCATCGGCTCGTCCCACGGTAAGCACATCAGCAATATCCTTTACCGAACCGGCACCTCCCGAAGCTATGATGGGGATAGTAATCTCCTCGCTTAAGCGCGCAAACGTATCGCACGGATAACCCGAACGTGTGCCATCGTGATTCATCGAGGTGAAGAGAATCTCTCCAGCTCCACGCTGCTGAGCCTCACGCGCCCACGAGAAGAGTTCCTTATCAGTAGGTCGGCTGCCGCCGTGCGTCGTGGCACGCCAAATGCCATCGTCCATACACCTGGCATCTATTGCCACCACCACAAACTGACTGCCATAGCGAGCCGCTATGGAGTCAATGAGCGAGGGATTTGCTATGGCCGCCGAGTTTATCGAGATCTTGTCAGCACCTGCATCGAGCAGTCGCGCAGCATCCTCCAGCGACGATATGCCACCACCTACGGTGAAGGGGATATTTATACCGTCTGCAATGCGCTCAACCAAACGCGTAAAGGTGTTGCGACCCTCACGTGTAGCGCTGATATCGAGATATACCAACTCATCAGCGCCTGCACGGGCATAATGCTGACCCAACTCCACGGCATCACCCACATCGCGCAAGTCGACGAAATTTATGCCCTTAACCGTACGCCCCTCCTTGACATCGAGGCAGGGAATTATACGTTTAGCGACCATTGTTCAATATCTTT